>CAZJMP010000023.1:0-16930 GCA_964547365.1 uncultured Candidatus Peribacteria bacterium
CTTATCATCTTGTAATATTTATTTTCCATATAATATTATGAAAATCCTTACCGGTGACGAAGAACAGAAAGCGCTAGAATACATCAATCAAGCGGCAGAGATAGCATTGCAAGCGACCTGCGAGCGTGCACGCTGTGGTTGTGTGATCGTAGAAAATAATGAAGTGATCGGAACGGGATTCAATAGTCCTCCAGGGCATTTGGAAAGCCAAAGAAGATGCAAGAATGATAAAGAAAACTATCACAAGAAAGTAACGGATAAGACGTGCTGCGTGCATGCAGAACAAAGAGCGATCATGAACGCATTGATAGATGCACCAGACAAAATCATCTGATCCAGACTCTATTTTATCCGCATCGACGACAATGGGAATTTCGCCGCAGCGAACAAACCTTACTGCACCATTTGCAGCAAAATGGCTTTGGATGCAGGAGTCAAAGAATTCGTCTTGTGGGAAGAAAAATGAGTTTGCGTGTACGATACTGAAGAATATAATACGCTTTCATTTAGCTATTCAGGATAATATCAATTCGTAATTCGTAATTTTTAATTCGTAATTATATTCCATGCCAGCAAAAAAAACAACAACCAAAAAAGCTGCCAAAGTCACGGCGAATTTCACTGCAAACGTTCCTGAAGAAGTTATCGAATGTTGCCAAGGATGCGGATGTGAAAACAGCAAAAAGCGACACAAAACATCTAAGCCATGAAGCTTCTATTTCCTCGGGATGATCGGCGCAGCTATCTATTTCATCGGTACATCTACCGGATTCCGAATGGGTGTCCTCGGACTCTTGAAGGCGTTCGTCCGACCAGTATTCCTCGTTCACGGATTGCTTAAATTCATAGCTTTATAAAAAACAATCAACAAAAAAACAATTCCACGAACAAAAATTTTTTGTTATACAAAAAAATTGTAATTGCCTATCGAATCTATATAGCAATAAGACTTTATCTTATAAATATATACATATGAAAAAGAACGTTTGGGTACTAGGGATACTGGGAATATGTTTACTAACCGTAGCTGGATGTGGAACATCTTCTACACAAAAAGAACAGATAGAAGATCAAGCAAACGAAACCACATCAGAAGTAGATGTTGCTGAATGTATCAAAGGATGTGACGTGCTCTACAAAGAAGAAGATGGCAGATTATCCTGCAAAGAGATGTGTAATGCAGCGAACAAATTAACTTCTGACGATATTTGAGATTGCGACGATCTAGCCAACAAAGATACTATAATCACAAAAGATATGTGTATTCAGGGAAAAGCTATAGATATGAAAAAACCGGAATATTGCGAAAAGATTGAAGACGCCTTGATCAAAGATACATGTTATGTAAATTTAGCAGGAGAGATGGAAGATACATCATTGTGTGAGCATATCAGTAATAATCTTATGAAATTAGGTTGTGAAGACACAGGAGTAGAAGAACAAAGCGAAGAATAATCCAAAAAAAAACATACACAATCCGAAAAAAGTCTCAGACAATATCCTGGGATTTTTTTAATCGGAGATATATTGGTTTATGCGGCCATCTGGAGATCGGAGCGATCAGAAGTGTCTGTGTATATAGCATCGTATTCCGCAAGTTGTTTATTGGTTATATCCAATAATCTTTGATATATGATGATGAAATTTCTAGGAATATAAAAGAAAACCCGGAGAGATACCCCGGGTTATGTTTTTTTTGCCATAAACATTATGAGCCACAAGGGCTAGTTGGCATTTTTTTGGTTGTGATGCAATTATAATTAATTATATTAAAAAGTCAATAGATTTTAAAAAATTATGTTGAGGGTAGATCGAAGATGGGTTTATGATGATTTTCCCTCAATAACATGGTAAGAAGCCTCTTTTGGATCTTGATAAAACTTTTGTCATGGTGTTCATCAGATTCATGCGTTCACCGTTTTTCCTGACCTTCAAGATTATGTGTCATTTCATGCGTATCTATACCTATCCGATCTTCCTTCGATTCTGGATTATTTATGATCGATTGAAAATTTTTGAGATAGTTTTTGGTATGTTCGCAGTTAAGATTATAATAGACGACATATTGCTTATTCTTATCCCTGGTATCATGGAAAGCGATAACGGTTTTTTTTCAAGGGAGTGAAGCAAATTTGAAAGATAGATTTCCTCAGAAGTGCTTTTGGATAAGTGGAGCATAGTATCCCTGGAGATATTCATGGATGCTAGCGACTGTATGCTCCTCTATTCACAACTGTTCTGCAGTTTCTTTATCGGAAAGCACTGTATATCATTTCTCGTCTTGTATATTGATATCACCAGCAGACGCTAGACGTGAAGAGAAAAGCTCCATCAAAGCTCCAACATTTCCTCAAAACATCTTAGAAAGCTTTTTCATCTCATATTCTGATTGTCTCTGCATCATCGCATTATAATACGCTATCTTGTATTGACTCAGGGTTATCTTTATTCCTTGTTCTTCCATTTCGTTGATATTTACAAGGAATTGCGGCATCTTTTCGGTATCTTTAAGATATTCCATATCTTCCGAGGAAAGATTTTCTCATGCATTGTATTTCTTTGCTATATCCAATACTTTGGAATCGTATTTTTGCTCATATGCTATCCATGAATAGTAATCTTGGGGGAGCATGGGAATCGTTATAGAGGAAGGATCTTGGATATATATTTTCATGATATATTTGACACAGAGCTGATAGATATACGGATTCAAAGTATCGAACATGGTAAAGTCCGCATAGGCATTTCTCGATTTGGTCAATGGAACCTTGGCAGGCACATTGATACAGATTTTCCTATCTCTGAATATCTTGACCATCCAATCAGGGAAATATTGAAGATGCGCATCAGGAATCTCAGATATATAGAGATTATCCTTGGTCAGCCTGGAAATCTTGTCTTTTGGTTCAAAGATCTGCAAAGTGCCGAATTCAGGGATCTCTAATTCCAGAAAATCCTTTTTTTCATGTTGTATCTTCTCTCCGTTATAGGCGATATCGATATCATCTACGTTACCCACGTATTTCAGGATATTATTAGTACCTATCATGGCCTTGAGATTGCCCATGACCGATTGATTTTCATCGACTCTTTCTATAATGGTTCATTGAAACGCTTCTTTTCTCTGATCCAAAGAGATCTGGAAATCAATGATTCTACCCTCCTTATCATAGATCGGTTTCATGGAAAGATATATGGTTTCTCCATCGCCCTTGGATGTCTTCACCCTGATTTCTTTGGCTCCTATCGCTGTGGTATAGAATCACTGCCCAAACATTCATGTTCACTCACTGGCTTCCTTGCCGGATTTCCCTGGCACGAGAAGATAGTTTATGACCTCATAGAGGTTCATTCCCACAGGATCAGTGAATCTACTAGTCCGATAGCCATTTTCAGAGAAAAATTCTATATTAGCGTATTTAGCGTCCAATCATGATTTGAGGAGAGCATCCCTGGAGTTCTGAATCAATTCCCTGATTCGGAGCATCCTTCATTTATCCTGTCCTTCTATCGTCGAAGCAATCCTCTTGGCATAGAGTTCATGGAGCTTATATGATTTTGCTTGCAATGCATGCTGACTATCCTGGAGTTTTTCGAGCGTATGGATGTCATGGAGATCCTTATTAAAGAAACTGAACAATCCCATGATTTCCTGGAGATTAATAGTGACGGATTCATTTCACACCTCTACATGCGATTCATCAGGTTTGAGGAATTCACCTCATTTCTTGAGGAAATCGACGAAGCTTCTCACGTCCGGAGGTAATCATTGTGTTCTCATAATATTGAATAAGTCAAAATCCGGATGCAGATTGTCTGATCTCCTTGATTTGAGGTCAGAGAGTATTTTTTTGTAGGTATTGAACGCCAATTCGTAATATCAGAAATTATCGCCAAATATCGTCGAATCGCTCTTGTCTGCGAACAATTTATCGCCGATCGAAAGCATGAATTTTTTGTCTACAGCGTATATCTTGAGCATGGTCAGGATATTGTCCAATAGTTTATCATCATCCAAAGTGGTACGACAGAGTTTCATGATATAGTCTCCCATATCCTCCAAGCTTTTCTTATCCAATGTAGAAAGCACTTTTTGGAGTTTTTCATCATTATTGATGATAGTCCTCTTGAAGCCGAGCAACAAGAATCAGAAAGATTCATCTGACAGTCATCTGAAAGAGATTCTTGGTTTATCATCGAAAGGGATATAAGGATATTTTTTATTGAGACGCTTAAGCTTCTCTACATATTCCATGACATCCAATGGAGTTATTTCTTTTATATTTGTATTAGACAGTCTTTTGTTAGGCTTCTCATGATAGGTTCCGATCCTTGAATCGAAAAATTTATCTTTTGGATAATCTGGTATATAATACGTATACGTCCCATCGGATCTTAACGTAAGATCGCATACAGCATTTATGTTATCTTCTTTTATGTGCTTTTTTGTCCTGGAATCATATACGCCATATGGTCATACACCATCATTACAATCGATTTTGCATATGAAAGAATCATCATCTCTGCATTGAAAAGATGTTATATGTTGATAGTTCTGCAATAATGGAACAGCATCTTTTCATAATTCGAACAATGACCTACTAAATTTTGTTCACCCTAAAGGTTTTTCATAAAATAATTTGGTTCCATCGTTATTTGTGAGAACATTGCGCACATCACCTATCATTCTTCCATCCGAAATATGTATGATGTTATGTATTCCGTCATATACCGCATAGACATCATCAGACAATACATATATATCAGAGAGAACATTTCATAATCATTGGAAACTACGCAAGGTCTTATCCCTTGAATCATAGACATAACCTTCCAAGTCCTTTCTCACGATAGCCAAGAAACTGCCGTCTTTTCTTTTTTTTATCTGCGATATAATATCGAAGCCTTCGGCAATTTTCTCTCAAGAACGAGAATCGTTTATAAATCGCCCATTTTTATCTCTGTCTATTGTATAAGGAGCGACGGCAGTCTTTATAGCAATCTGTTTAAAAAAAACATCATCGGAACCACTGGAGAATGTCTGAGTAAGAGAGTCATATTTTACCAATTGAGTTATTCTCGATCTCATTCACCTGGAAGATTTCTTGATGCCGATATCGAATACGCAGGTGAATTCACCATTTTCTTTTAATTCAAAACTATTTATCTTGAATTTTCCCCTATTACGGAATTCTTTGGAGACCAAATCCCTCCGTATATAATCATTATCGTTTGTATGTTTTGCAAACACCGTATGGAAATATTTGGTTAGATCTATGATATCTCTTTTTTCCTTGGAGCTATAGATATAGGACTTTCCATTGAGTTTTTTCGCTTCGCAATGAAAATGGCTTTTATCATTATCAAACCGCAATCATCAGATATTCTTGTATCATCTCGTCACGATACTCTTTTCACGGGAATCATAGATATACCGATTATAATCCATTTTCTGGACTATGCACACTACGCTTCCATCTTCTCTGACAAGAGACCTGGATATCTCCAGAAAATTTTCTGAGATGGTTTCATTGGTATGTTTATCCAAGAGATATGTATACTCTCACATATGGAGGACTCAGATAGCTTCTGATTTGACGTTTGTTGTAGGATCCGAAACAGCAGTACATATACGCGGCATTTCTTCCCTGAATTTCCGTTTATCAAGGAAAGATTTTTCATCAGTCAGGGAATCAGTCTTTTCTATCTTTTTCAGGAAGTTTTTATTGGCGTGAAAAAACTCTTTGAATCACTTTTCATATCATATCTCCTGCTCTCTTTGCTGAAGATATTCCTTTTTTTTGGAAAGGTATGCATCAAAATCCTGTGATTCCACCAATAGGCTTATCAGATGCGTTTTCGCTTTATGATCGTATTCCTCACCGGCGATGATCTCATATTCTTGCTGATAAAGCCTCTGTATCTTGAATGATTTTTCAAAAGATTCCTTCTGCTTGGGTGTCATAAGGGATTGTAACATAACAGATTCATTATCATCCTTTTGCATGAGATCCTGCATTGTAAACAATAACTTTCCTTGGTTTTTTTGTGATTCATCTGCCGTCTGTTGTGATATGGACTTGTCAAGCTTATGAGAAATCAAGCGTCCATAGAAAACCTTATTCTGTTCTAATTCATATCAGGTATTGGTATTGATCAGATTGTTGATTATAGGATAATTGTCAGGATTGCTCGTATATGCACTGTTCACGATGACGAATTTCTTTTCATCATGCTCCTGATAGATGAGATAATCGTATTCAGAAGATTCATCAAATTTCACTTCATAGAATGGAATTTTCTTATCCTGAATATTCTCTAGCTCCTTGATGCCTGGAATTTTTTCGACTTCACAATCCAGGAAATCTTCATCGACATAGACGATGCCGTTTTTTCTACCTAAGCAATTCACCAATCACTCATTGCCTGGCATGACAATCTTCCCTTGCTGTTCCAGCTCTTCCTTGATAGGTTCGAATCCTTTGCGGCATATGGTTTCCAAAGAATATTTCTCATCTATTTCATCCACTTGTCTGGGCAGAAACCTCTTGACGATTTTTCCCATGATCTCGGAAAGTTGGACTTTCTCGTCAGGATCATCGGTCTTACGAAAGATCTTATCGAAAATCGTCTGGATAGTCGATGTCACTTCCCTGTTCGGATCTATACTATTCCTCGAATCTGGCAGATGGGTAAAACTAGGGAATTCTATGGTGAAATCTCCGATATTCCCAACGGTATTCTCTTCAAATTCCTCTATAAGCACTCACGACACCTGAAACCTTATTCTCGTCTTCTGATGAGGGTTCTCTTTGCTTTTATAGAAGAATCTCGATTCCTGTTTGATGATATGTTCGACGATTTTCTCTCTCAATCTGATATGGTTTTTGTCTTCTTTGATCTCATTGAAATGTTCATCGTATTCGACTCATTTCTTCTGGAAAAAGATCACCAATTCTTCGACGATCTTATTATGCAACAAGGTAGGGTCCACTCCATCGCCCGAATAAAGATCAGGAGATTCGAATCAGGTTTTCTCTTTGAAAGGAAGCATGATCTCTTGATAGAGATTCTGAACCAACGACGCATTGAGATTGAATTTTTCCTTGGTTCATGACTTAGGCCTGATAAGTTTGGTGGTCATGATCTCGCTATCCATGCCTATACCCGTATCCACAACTTCAAATCCATGATCATCGATAGTTATGTGTATATCCTTGAGATCATCCGTATGGATTTTTTTTCCATTGATGTATATGTATTGAGAGAGATCATTGATGAGTGATCCATTGACGTAGATCCTTATCTTCGTGTTATTCCTGAATTTTGTCGTGACATAGTCTTGGAGCTGTTGCTGTTGCTCTGAGGTCAACGGTTTATGGAGTTTGACTGTGGTTCATATGTCAGTTTTATCGTTTTCCCTACTGGATACCTTGATATCTCATCATGAATTTTTGAACGTGAATTCGAAGGATTTCTGATCTCATCTTTTGCTATGCACTTGAAGTGTTCCTTTGTCTTGTTCCAGGAATCTCAAAGACCCATAGAATCACTCACCGAATCTCCCTATACTGCTTCCCGGACAGGTGGCATCGATACCGTTTGCTATGATCTCAACTAATCACTGCTCTATATTTCAGAACTGATGTTTGATGAGGATTTCATTCTTTTCGGTAAGCGTCACATTCTGGCCAAGCCTGATGTATTCATCCAGAAGCATCTTGAGGAAATGATCGTACTCGAAATCGGTTTTCCCTTCCAGTGTTCAACCATTTGCTACAATCAGGTCTATGACTGCATTGAAGCTATTCAGATCGATAAACTTGGACAATCAGAGTTGTTCCCTGAGATTTATGATGAGATCTATCCGGTTAACCTGTTTTCATTCTTTGTATCTGGCATATTCAGGAAGCTGAAGCATATCGCCCAACGACAATCTCTTCTTTCTTACGAATTCGAGAAAATTCTCGTATTCAGGATGATCTGAAATATTCATCCCATTTTTTAGCTCAAAACCTGATGTTTCTTTATTATACAAATCATAGAACAGTTTGAGCCTTTCCTGATTATCATTCGTCTTGGAAATGTTTGTCTTCATGTGAAAGATATGCCAAATAAATCACGATACATAGTATGATATAATTATATATAGAAAAAAATATTTGTCAAATTACAATACAGAGAAGAACAACAGGAATCTGAAGAAAAAAAAAGGTATGTATTGCCAAGTTATAGTTGATTTTTATCCTCAAAACCATACTCATTTTATGAACAAAAAGAAAAACAAAGAATTTTATCCGTTTGAGGAAAAAAATGATCGTAAAAAGGATATTGTTGATGATGAGGAAAAATAGCATGACCCTGCTTGGAGCAGCCATATTAGCGTCATGAATTTTTTATGTAGTGAACAATCCAGACATGTTCACGGCAAGCATACTCTCTTTGCAAGAACAGGAATTCATCGTGGAGAAATGATGGGATATCGCCTACAAGACCAATAGCGGATACGTAGATATCTTCATGGCGGAAAAAATGGAAACACCTGCAAATATAGATTTTACCATAAGCTTTGACAAGGATACGATAACCATAGATCCGGCATCTATCAGCGGACAAGGATTACGAACATTCAATCTTCCCGATCAAGAAACTATCACTATACAATCATTGCCAAACAAAGAAATAGATAAAACACAAAGCATTATCCTGCTTCCATTCACAGGAGATAACGAAGACATCATCCTGACTGAAGCGGTAGTTGATGGAAAATGACTATCTATCGGATCACTCAACGAGATAGCCGAACATTCAAAATAATCTTTATCTTTCATCGTATAGAAAAAATGACTCTTTCACGCAAGACACTCATAGCAGGAATATTGGCGGTTGGATTGATCGGAGCAGGATTTGTAATGAACAAAGTTGAAGCGGCTGATCCGGATGCGTTCATCGTAGAAGTGGTGCCAAGCTCATTCGAAGTCAATGAGGCGGTGGATCTCACAATAAAGGCGACCAACATCAACGGAGATGTCATCAAGGATTATCAAGGAGATGTGTTTATAGAGATAGAAGGCATCGTGGATACTGCTGATTATACAGTCCCAAGCGATGGCTTATATACGTTTTTGCCGGAAGACCAAGGAGTAAAGTTATTCTCCAAAGGATTGTCCATAAAAAAATCATGAACGTTCACCATCAAAGTGTCAGATATCATCAACGACACGATAGTAGGCAAAAAGACAGTAATCGTAGGATCAACAGAGACTCACACAGCAGCGGATACAATCACCATCATTTCTCCGATAGCGGGAGGAATAGAAAAAAACAATGTCGCCAACGTCATGGCAAACGCACCTACGTTACCCAACGCTCCCTACCAAATTTTTGTAAACAATATTTCTGTAGCGCAAGGCATGAGTACGGCAAATGGAGATATCAGCGCTTATGTCAGCGGTATACAAGAAGGAGATAATATACTGCAGATCAAGATACTCAATGCAAACAACGAAGTGATCGGAGAATCGCAAGTCATTACATTCAAATATGAACCCATCAAAGACGGTGTATTCAATGGTATCAAGATAGAACCTACTGGAGCGATAAAGCAATGAAGCAAAGTAAAATTTACGGTCACCACAAGCGAAAGCGTGACCTCTGCACAACTCAAACTGAGCGATGGAAAATCTATTCCGATGGACAAATCAAATGCAGGAAGCTTCACCAAGGAAGTAGTCATGGATACTAAAGGGACCATACAGACAGATGTGGATCTTATCGTCCTCGGACAAGCGAAATCATACACGGGAGTAGCGACAGTTATCGTGGAAGAAGGAGTCGCCATAGGGAAAATCAGGATGTATTCCGATAGCATCGACAAAAGCAAATTGAATGTAACTCGAGAGCCTATAGGTACGATTCCACAATATAAAATAGAGTACGGAACTAGCAAGAATACATTGGATATGTCTGTTGTAGTAAAAACGAATGAAATCATGATCGAAAATCTGACCGTAGGGCAGACATATTATTTTCAGATAACGCCGCTCGATGAAAATGGAACCCCTTCATGAACCGCTTCAGAGATTACGGAAGTGAAAGCAGGCGATGCGATAAGCTGCATAGTTGTCGGTATCAAGATCAGTACAGGACAAATCGGAGACAAGTTCTATCTGATACGAAGCGGAGTCGCTAACGTAGAAAAATACATCATCTACAGATCTGATTTTGATGTGACAGAATCCAGTCAGATGCAAAAAATAGGAGAGACGACAGGAACGATGTTTGAATATCCTTTCAATCCGAATCCAGCATCCAAGAAATATAAATACGCATATTACATCGTGGAAGCAGTCTGCAAAGACGGAACCAACATCAAGATAGACAGCACAAAAAAGATAGTGGTAGGTCCGGCAGAGAATATCATGCTTATCATCTTGATCAGTCTCTTCGGCTATACCATCTACAAACTCTATGGATTCTCAAAAAACTAAATACGCAATAGGTAAAGATGATCGTTTTATCGTTTAAGCATTTTATCGTTTAGTCCGTGAAGTATGTCAGAAATCAAAAAAAAATATAATCACTTTTCCATAGAATCGGAGTTCCTCAAAAAAAACTATTTCCAAAAACTCTTCAGTAGCAAAAAAGGCACAAAACGGGAAACCGTCATTACACAGATGCCGATAAGCATATCAAAAGACACCTCACTCACATCGATAAGCGACATCATCCAAGAAAGCGTAATCGCAACATATCAGACCATGAAAGGGATAAAAGCGAAGCTCCTCCCTATTTTCGATACAGAACAAAAAAATTTCAAGACAGAAAATTTCGAGAATATTCTCACCAAAGCAGGAATATTTTTTGGCATAGATACAGATAATGTCGTCTATTCAGAAAGGAATACGAATTTTGTCAGGAACCTCTTCGTAGAACTCGTCCAAGAAGGGCATATCTATGAAGATTGTTCTATAAATTATCGAAGTCTCAATGAGCAGAAAACATTAGGAACTGACGAACTCCAACGAAAAAAAATGAACGTAAAACAGTACAACATAAGATATTTCGTAGACACCAAAAACATCTCACTGATCGTACCGACAGTATGGCCTGAGACAATCTTTGCGGATGTCGCATTAGCGGTCCATCCAGACGACAAAAGATATAAAAAACTCCTAAAAAACAGAGTGATCATACCGATCATAAACAAGACCATACCTATCATAGCAGACGAATCCGTGGATCCGATGAAAGGTACCGGAATTATGAGAGTTACACCGGCTCACGATGAAAAATCACTGATAATCGCACAAAAACATGGGCTCAAAATAGACAAATTCGCTATCGACAAGAAATGATATTTCACAAAATGTGCAGGTGATTTTTGCGACAAAGAAGCAAAAGAGTTTGTAAAAAATATCGTAAAGAATTTGGATGATATCCACAACTTGGAATCCAGCAAACAGATAGAGGCAGAGATAGCAATCCATAGAAAGACTGGGGAAAAAGCACGACCACTCCTCTGCAATCAGCTTTTCATAAAGATAGAGAAAGAAATAAACAAAATACAGACAGCTATCCAGGAATGACAACTCACCATCATACCGGATGAATACAACGAAAAAATTACTACCACGCTCAAGACGATGGAATATCGACCAGTGACCAAAGAAGATTCTAAATGATATTCTTTGCCTTTACGAAAAAACAAGGAAGGAAAGAATTTCTTCATCTCCGATAATGAGCTGTTGAATCTTCCTGCCAAAAAAATAAAGAACAAACTCACTGTTCTTTCGCTCATCATCTTCAATCTAGTGGTAGATAAGCGTTTAAGACAGCATTTCAGTATCGAAGAATGCATAGACGTTCTGTTAAGCACGAGTCGCACAGGCGAACAGACAACATTGGAAACATATATCGAATTGTTCAGCGAAACATTACCGAGAGGATACAGCAAAGAATTGAATGATTTGAAAAAGATGATAGAATATACCGAAAAAGAGAAAGGGATAAATCATTTCGAAAAGTTCTCCATAGCACTGACTGAGTGCCTAGAAAAATCGGTTGCCATATCTAGCAAGAAAAAAGGATTTTACAGTCTCGATATAGATCTTATAGCAAACGACGAATGATTGATTCAGCAAAAAGAGAAGATAGAAGAGACGCTAGGAAATGCGCTTATCCTCATCAAGATGATGGAAGCATTCAATGACAGCAAGAAAGAGCCAAAGAAGATACTCCATATCAATGAAAACAAGATTTTTGAATTTCTTAAAACCATCATCATAGGGTATAACGTACAAGAAAAAATATTATTCAACGAATGCAACATCCAAGAAGAAAAGAAAATCAGCAAAAAACAGAATAATAATTTCAAAGAGCTGACAAAGATCTATGGAACGGATTGTACAAGACTCTATGCTATAGATCCAGATCATGAAATAGAAGAATATGAACAATTCATCACCAAACTCCGGAATGCATCCAGATTTATTGGACAGCATCTGTATGATAAAAAAGGAACAAGAAAAATATCTGAGTTTGCACAGCTTACCAGCTATCTAGAAAAGAAAAAATCGACATTGAGCGAATTCGAATCACGGATTATCTACAAAACTACAGAACTCCAAAAAGAATACGAAGAGCTGATAGAAAAGAACAGATTGAGGGAAATCCAGGAGAAAATGATCAATATGATCAAGAACGATCTCTGCGACAAATATCTGGAAATACAGAAGCATCAGGAGACGGAAAACGGAAACAAAGTGAATCTTCGATGTTTGGGAAGCATACTACAGCTCTTATATCCATTCACACCATTCATCACGCAACAGATACGGGATTTTCTATGACTAGCATGACCTATTGTGGATCAAGAACGAAAAGAGCAATTCAGCACTATCAGCAAAAATTATAAGACGCAATTATTCACTGATATCATAGACAAGTTCCTGGTCATGAAAAAAAATTGCGGATATGCAAAGCATGAAGAAGTGGATGTTTGTTTCTTCGCGCCATTGGAATTCCTACAATATCTCAGGAAGCAGGAAAAGATAATATCCAAACTGATCAACACATCATCGATCGAATATCTAGAAAACGAAAGAGAACTCGGCAACTACCATACGGAAAGCATCATCAACATCACTATAGGGATGAAAACAAAAAGCAAGGAAATGATATCCCACAAAAAGGAAAATCTTCATGAGCTCTTACATACAAAAGAACAAGAGCTGCAGACTATTAGATCGCTCATTCCAGGCCTATCATCATATGGAATGGATCCCGAACTTTTGAGGAAGAAAAAGAAAGAGATGACCGAACTGAAAAAAGAGATAGAAGAGATCCAATACCAAATCCAGAAAGAAAAGCTCAACAAGTAACCCAAAGAAACTATCAAGTAAAATAATAAAACAAAAAAAACGGCCTTACGACCGTCTTTTTTTGTATAATAAGCAAATAATTATTTACCTAAGATCTTAGTGATTTCAGCTTCGAATGTCTCTGTAGGATATGCTCCAGCGACAACGACATAAGTACCCTTGGTATTATCTATGACAAGATTACCAGGAGTTCCATTGATACCGAATCCTTGGCCTTCTTGTACTTGAGCATTGACAGTAGCTATAGTCTCTGCACTGGTAAGACATTCCTTGAATGCAGTTTTCTTGAGTCCGAGATTGACAGCTATATCAGTAACACTATCTTCAGTGAACTCGCTTGCCTTGAATGCTTCAGCGAGATATGCATAGTATTTTTCTGATCCACCGAGTTTACCTGCACATACTACACCTTGAGCTCAGATAGGAGCAGTAGGATGAAGCTGTGGTAATGGCATCTGTCTGAAGATCATATTTACATCATCAGGATATTTCTTGACTAAATTTTCAAGGGTCTGAGCTTCATAATGTCTTTTGCAGAAAGGACAGAGAAGATCTGAATATTCTACGATAGTGATTTTTGCATCTTTCTTTCCTAGAATATATCCATCCTTGACGATGGCTGCTAATTTAGCAGCATCACCTGCAACTGCAGTAGTAGTATCTTCCGTAGCGGTTGTATCAGTACCAGCAGTATCAGTAGTCGTCATAGAAGCGAGTATCTGATCCAATGTAGTTTTCTGTTGTTGGATATACATATCAGACTTGTAGAGTTGCATAGCCATGTTCATATTTTCTCTACCACCGACCTTCAATGTCTCCAATCGAAGCGCATCGTGTTTAAAGAACGCTATGTAAATACTGAAAAGCAGATTGAGGACTAATATCCCTACAAAAATTAGTTTCATTTTTTCATGTTTCTTTTCTTGAGGCATGTGAACAAAAGAGTAACAAAATAAAATTATTGCACTGCAGGAAGTTCTGCAGGAGCGGTAGCAGTATCGGTAGTAGGCATTGTCGTGTCAGTCGTAGGCAATGCGGCATTAGCTTGATTCATGCTATTCAAAATCTGTTCCAATGTACTCTTCTGTTGTTGAATATACATATCAGACTTGTACAATTGTGTAGCCATATTCATATTGCTTCTTCCTCATGCTTTCAACGTCTCCAATCGGTACGCATCATGTTTGAAGAAAGCGATATAGATACCGAGAAGTACATTAAGCACCAAAAGTGCTATAACAAGCAATTTCATTTGCTCGTTCTTTTTTTCTGTAGTCATGTCAAAAAATTATCGAAATAAAATTATTGTGCTACTGTAGGAGCTGTTGTAGTATCAACAGTAGTTGTTGTAGGTGCTACTTGTTGTGTTGTTTGTCCATTTCCTTGATACATCTGCAATGCTTGTTCGATTTGTTGAGCTTGTTGCATTTTGAACGCATCTGATTTGTAGATTTGTTGAACCATCTTGTAATTAGCTCTTCCTCATACTCTTTCAGATTCGATTTTTGTTTGATTGCAAAGAATCCATCCGATCATGATAGTATTGAGAATAACGAGGATAAACATCAAAAGATGTTTGATTTTTCCGCAGCAGGTCATACCGCAAGTGCAGGTATCTTTTGCAGAGATTTTCTTAGTCTCGACCATCACTGCAGGTGCTTTGGTAACTTTTTTTGTGAATGCCATTTTTTTTGATAAGTAAAAAAACTAAAAGGATGCACCTAAAGTAGTCATTTGACCGAACAATACAAGATTTATCAATAGGAATGAATTGACAAACACATAAAAAAATAATTAATTAGAAAATTAATTAAGGTAGGTACGACCTTTGAGTTCAGGAGGAAAATGTTCTTGGTCGACTTTAGCGTCAGGATAATCATGAGCGTATTTATATCAGGTACCATAATTCAATTCCTTCATAAGTTTGGTTGGTGCATTGCGCAGATGAAGAGGGACAGGTAAATTTCCATATTTTTCTACATCGGCTCTCGTAGCGAGCGCAGTACGATAAGCGATATTATTTTTTTTGGCCTTCGCGAGATAGATAGCAAGCTGAAACAAAAAGACATCGCATTCAGGTTTGCCTATTTTGGCGACAGCATCATAGACTTGATTGGCAAGCAGCAAAGCATTATTGTCCGCAGGTCAGATATCCTCGGAAGCAAAACGTAACAGTCTTCTCGCAAGGTACAACGGATCCTCCCCCGCCATCAACATTCTTTGGATTCGATAACAGGCTGCATCGCCATCGCTATCACGAAGCGATTTGTGGATAGCGGAGATGATGTTGTAATGCTCCTCGCCGTCTCTATCATAATAGATATTTTTTTGTCCTGCCTGCAAGATAACTTGTTCAGTGACTATAGCATCTTTTGCAAGGAAAATAGCTGACTCCAAGACATTCAATGCGTTGCGGAGATCTCAATTCCCAAGTTTGGAAATAAGAAGCATATGATCATCCGTCAATTGCAATCACGGATGTTTTTTGAGAATCAGAGGGAATTGTTTCTTGATAAAAGAAAATATTTCTTCATCGGACAATTTTTCGAAGACAAACACCCTGCATCTACTGAGCAACGCGTTATTCACGGTGAAACTCGGATTCTCCGTCGTAGCTCAAATCAAGATAACGGTTCATTTCTCTACATAAGGCAACAATGTATCCTGTTGAGCCTTATTCCGACGATGGATTTCATCCAAAAATATGATGGTGGATTTTCCGTATTGAAAATTCTTTTTTGCTTGATCGACAATCTTGAGCAGATCCTCTTTTTTGCTCGTCACTCCAGAAAGATAGAAAAAATCCGCACGCAAGGTCTGAGAAATAATATGAGCTATCGTAGTCTTTCCGCATCCAGGTGGTCCTCGAAAAAGCATAGACGGAACCTTCCCTGTTTCCAAAAAAACGCTCAGCGGTTTACCTGGTCACACAAGATGCGATTGTCAGACAAATTCCTCTAAGCTTTGGGGTCTAAGATACGATGAAAGCGGTTCGAAACTCATAACAAAACTAATGAAAAAGATAATTTTCGTCTCAGGTCGCTCCAAATCTGCCTGCGGCAGGTAGGTCGTCTCAAATTGCTTCAGGTTGTGGTTATATTACAGCAATCTGCAGCGAGATGTGACGAGATATGGCAATCTGCAACGAAGTTTATTCCGTTTCTGGTGTTTCTAGTTTTTGTTTTTCTCACTCAAGTTCGAGTTGATCAATTTTGTTTGCTATCTTATCGTCTTGATACAATCGATAGTTCACTTCGCCTACTTCGTCCAAATCCAAAACATCAGCGGATTGGATGATACCGATCTTCTTGTTATCGAGTTGGATGATGTAATTGAGCTTATTGTTCGCGCCGAGAAAACATTCGATACCTATGTCTTGGATATCGTATTCTCCAGGATAATCAACCAATGCATAATCAAGCTTTTCATAACGCATATCGCTGCCAGGCTCTAGAGCTAGATTGATATATTTGGTATCAGCATGTTCAAAACCGAATAGCAATTTTCCTTCGATAAGGAAACCATTTTTAAACTTTACATTGACCATT
>CAZJMP010000024.1:0-15126 GCA_964547365.1 uncultured Candidatus Peribacteria bacterium
AGGAGCAGCACTAGGAGTAATAGGATATGCTGCATCGCAGGCTATAGATATCTATTATGATAAAGTGGAATTCTATCTCCAGAACGAAGAGGATTTCAAGAGACAGTACAGGACGGAAATCAAACAAGCGATCATACAATCAGCAGCAGCGGAGGAATGGAATCTTAATATGGGCGAGAGACTGGAAGCATCAAGCGCTAAGGCATGAACGAATCGAGCAGAACGTCATTTGGTCCCTTTCGGAATATTGCTTTTTGATAAAGATAAGCTCACTACAACGGAGGATGCTTGGAAAGCATTGATCCGACAAGAGGAATATAAGAAAAAAGAATATTCTATGATTCAGGAAGGATTCGCAAGCGATAAATCCGAGAGTGAATACATCAAGACCTTGTCAGCAGATCAAAAGAAAGAATTTGAAACGCAGAAAAAAGCGCTCAATAGCGTTATAGATAAGAGGCTTGAATATGTGAAGCTATTCATGTACAAAAATAAAACCACCAAAGAGTATCAAGGATTCGTTTCTGCTATGAAAAGCGGTTTAGGAGTCAAAAAAATAGAGAAGATCCTTGCGGAATCCAAAACCTATTATGACATGAAACAGACCTGAGAGAATCAGTATATTACGGGTGCTAAGACTATAGACGAATATAAGAAAGCGTATGAGACAAAACTTAAACAGACCGATGCAAAAAAATTCGCCACATTGGAAGCGATGCGGGAGAAGGAGCAATACAGGTTTTTGGAGATCTATTATGGCGTAGAAAATTTTGAATCGATATTGGATAATCAGAAAAAAGCTGTAGAAAAGAAAACGACTACTGAAGAGATCCCTACGACAGAATGAGAAGAAAAAACAGAAGAAAATGTAAATGAAACAGTTATTGAACCATGAGCTAGTACAGAAGAGAAAATAGAGGAGATAGATGCAGCTACATTGAAAACGATGGAAACGAATATAGATTTCATCAAGAAATTCTATGCATACAAGATGATGGGGCTCCCTATAGAAGAACAGAAGAAATTGGAACTTTCGATCAGGATAATAGACAATAAGAATACAGAGAAAATGCTTAAGACCTGAGACTTCGATGTGGTGAATCAACATAATGAAGAAAATGTGAAATGGTATTTCACTAATCATGGAATCCTAGATAGGATGGAAACCAAAGTAGAAGTCTCCGACAGCGTAGGACAGAATATCATCTATAGGATAGCGACAGAGATCCACGGATATACCTGAAACAATGATATGAAAGAACTGATAGCCTTTTTCGCTATGGGAAAAGAGAATGCGACAGGATTGTATTATGATGATAAGCGGATCGTAAATAACGATTGGGCTATCGATAAGGGTATTGATATAGATCAATTCGAGACGATGACCGAGGAAGAAATTATCAAGGAACGGACACGTTCAAATAATCGGAATGCTATATTTGAACTAGTGATAGATCCTTCTCCGTTCAAATTTGCGGGAGCTTCTGCTTTCGGATTCATGGATTCGGCATCTATGATAGACACGCCAACGGAAAATATGGATGATGCACTCAATAAGGAGTATCGGACAAGAGTCAAAGAGATCATCTATCAGGAAAAATGATATAACAAGCCAGCAAATAAAAAATTAGTCGAACAGAAAATCGTTACCTATGTGACAGATAATACAAAAGATAATGGATATATTGAGTTGCCGTATTATCTCATTATTGCAGCAAAGAAAGCTAAGATAGGCGATTTGCAGAAATATCTTTTCAGTAATAAAAATGGTAAGATAACCGCATGCACGACGAAACTCTATATCGATGATAAGCTTGATTTCTCCCAAACGAAGACAGACATCCAAAAGGAATATATCAGTGGCATGAAAGAAGGATTATCAGAGAGCGCGGATCTGTACATAAAGTATGTAGATAAAGCAAAAGACAAATTCGAAGCCCTTATTACCTATGATGTCGATGAATTGGATATTCCTAAGGAATACCTTGAGATTTATCAGGCGAAGATTACGGAACGAGATACACTCAAACAATCGTTGAGTGTTTTGGATCCCGTTACGGCGAAAGGAGAATTGGAAATGAAATATCAGGAGTATCATGATTATTTCGAGAATACGTATATAGCTATGTTGGAAGTGATCTCAAAGTTCAAAACAAATATATTCAGTAGCAATGACTTGGACTCCGCGATGTATCATCAACAAATAGAATATGTTGCAGCACAGCTGTCTACGATTACCATCACGAAAGGATGAGAGATCAAAATTCCAAAAGACCAATTGACAGAGAAACAATTAGCGGCATACAATACATTGATCGGATCACAATATATCAAAGGCAAAAGCATCAAAGAGTTAGCAAGTTCAAAAAAAGAGGCAGATCAGAAAAAAGCGATTTGGTGAGTGAAACAGATCATCAAATCCATTCTTGAAACAGAGATGCTCGATTTCGGTGAACAAGGTGAAATTACAGGAATCGAACATGGGGAACAATCAGAGAAATTGATGGCACTGATGAGATGAGATACGGTAAAGGATAGATTGAAATTGAATATGTCAGATAAGGAATATTTCGATGCATCTGAATATGCTATCACCACAGAAAAAATAGCTGAATCCAAGATCGAGATAAAAGCGTTGACGGAAAGCGAAGAGAAGAGCACCGAAGCAAGTAATGAAGTTGAAAAGATAATCAAGGAGACAGAGCCTGATTTGGTTTATCCAGGAAGGTGATTGGTGACATTTGATCCTGAGACGAATGTACTCAAGAGTCGAAGCGAGAATGTTACGATAGATCCTCAAACATTGAAAATAAAGGGGCTAGGCACAAAATTTGCAACTATCAAAGAATTGATCATGGCAGCCAATCTTATGAATCGATTCAAATATAAATATCCAGGACAGAAAGATTTCTATTTCTGATCCGGGACAATATTTGGAGGATATTATGGTATCTATAAACCAGTCGAACGGGGAATAGATGATCGTATACTTACGTTGGATGCAATCAAAGAAAAATTCCCGAGTATGCTAGATAGTAATAATGACGTGACATCAGATGTAATGTCCTATATAAATTCCATAACATAATGTTTTATATTAATAAAGAAAATCATGGTAGAAGAAGTAAAAACAGAAACGCCGATAGAGATGCCGGAAGCTAACTTGGAAGGCGCTATGAATACAGTGACGGGAGAAGTCTCTGCAGATATTCTGAAATTGAAAGAGGAGCTAGCAACGCAATATATAGAGGATCTGAAAGCAAAGAAAAATCAAGGAGTCTCATGATTGATTATCTGAGAAGGGAAATGATTGAAAGATTACCTGGTTTCCAATAATATATGAGATAGGATCATGGATAATATCAAATGATCATTATTGGGATGACTATTCAATACGGTGGATAAAGAATCGTTTGAGATAAATGGCGTAACGTACAATTCTGTATTTGATTATCTAAAACCAGTGAAAGAACAGTTAGATGCGGCGAACACCCCGGAAGAGTTAGAAATGTTGAAGAAAGAATTGCTCCCATGAACAGCTACGACGACGGTTGTCTCAAATACAGATAAACAGGATGAGACAAAGGAAGTATTGGCATCCTGATCATATACGTATCCTTTGTCGTGACGAAAGGTAAATTCTCCAGTAGGTGATAGAACCTTGCCAGGAATAGGTAAACACATCCACAAAGGAATCGATATTGCGGCAGCACCATGAACTCCCATTCTATCTATAGCTACTGGACAGGTCGAATCTGTTGGAGTTGGCGGCCCAAAATGATTTAACGGATACGGTAATTATATGGTCGTGAAATTGGATAATGGATATAGAGTACTGTATGGCCATATGTCCAAACTAGCACAGAAAAAAGACGGTACACTCCGAAAGGTCGGAGATAGGATCAAAGCCTGAGAACAGGCAGGTTTAGTGGGCAATACATGAACAAGCACGGGAGCGCATCTGCATCTCGAAATCAGAGAATGAACATATAACGATACTGTCAATTATTTTTCGAGGGCATACAAAGATCCTTTGGCATTATTGCCAGTTACAGAAGATATGGTCACCAAAGAGACACTAGCTAGAATAGACAAAAACGTTCTTAAGACGGAAGCTGAAATAGAGCAAAATGTAGTATAATGGATATCAAAGATGAATTGATAACTGTAAATCATAAAGCTCTATATAGCTCATATATATTGTAATGATTTGGACGCTAAGGAGTCGACTACTACAGCTATAGCTTAAATATCCTTGATGATTTTTTTGACGACGCCGATGACTTTGGTTTCGTCATATTTTGTTATTTCTACATTATCGAAAAATCTATTTACAGATTCGAGATAGAGCTTCCCTTCTTGTTTGACGATTTTTTTGAGTTTAGGGAGATCATTGTGAATGACGAATACATAATCATTTATATCATAGCTTGGTTGCTGTTTGATGAGAACCAGATCTCCGTCTTGAATCTTAGGTTCCATACTATTTCCCTTGGCCCTCACGAAGAAACATCTGCTGACATCTTTTACGCCGAGCATTGCCATGGTGGCTGGTATCTTTTCTTGGGTATATTCATCGAGGATATGTTTCCCTTTGTTCCCGCATTGAGCGAAACCGTAGATAGGGAGCTGGACGATATCGTTCATATTGTCCGTGACACTCTCCCTGATGAGTCTATAGCCTTGTTCATCCTTTACGAAATATCCTTTCAATACTAATTGATTCAATTTATTGAGCACGGTTTGCGGGTGGCTCGCTCAGATATTGTTTGCAATCTCTCTTAGGGTGATCCCTTCCTGGTTCGTATTTTTCTTGAAGAAAGCGATGAGGGATTTTTGAATGTTGTCAAGTTCTTTTTGGATCATTATTACTGTTAAAAAGTTAAAAGGTTGAAGGTTTAGAAAGTTGTGGTTTGAAGTTTCATTGTTTTCTAGATTGCTCCAAATATGCTATTAATGATGATGTTTTTTTTGATATTGTAATGCACATATCATGTAATTCGGTAAATTTATCTTTGGTAATATATCATATATAAAATGATGCATATACTTGGTTTCTAGTCTCACCACAACTTCATTTGGCTATTTTCAGGAATCTAATGAATTCATTGTTGTTTTGTCTTTCGAATCATTCAACAATATTACTACTAATAGAAACAGTCGCTCTCCTTATTTGATCCCTTAATCCATAATCGGATTTAAATTCTCATGAATTGGATATTGCATAAATTTTCTTTAATAGATCCATAGATAATTGTCGAATTTCAATATCCTCAAATCGTGTAAACTTCATTTTCATGGTATATCGCAAATAAATATCAGCGTATTGTTTTTTTTAACATTCGAAACATTTTAACATTCAAAACCTTCAACAGTATAATGTTCTCTTTGACAATGTCAAACCATTTTTGACAAAATCAACCATATTTTTGACAGATATTGAAAGTATAGGTCAGCATACGAAAAAAATCTCTTGATTTTCTGAAATAAAACAATAAAATCAGATCCGTTGATGAGGAAGACCTCAAAAAACATTTCACTCGCTATGGACGATTGATATCGTAATGCGTCTGAATGATTGAGTACACTTCATCACAAAAAATTCATAATTCATAATTCATAATTCACAATTCGTAATTCGAAATTGAAAATTATCTAATTCGTTTTATACTATTATAACAACATATCCATGACAACCAAGAAGCAAGAGTTACAAGAAGCTTTCAAGAGCATCGAGAAACAATTTGGAAAAGGAGCCATTATGAGAATGGGAGACAATGCAAATGTAGGATTGGTAAACACATTTCACAGCTGATCCTATGTATTAGACCTTATTTTGGGTGGGTGATATCCGGAAGGTAGAGTCGTAGAGATTTACGGACCAGAATCATCTGGTAAGACTACTATCGCATTGCATGCGATCGCAGAGATCCAAAAGAGAGGAGAGACCTGTGCATTCATCGATGCGGAGCATGCGCTTGATCCACATTATGCAAGAAAACTCGGAGTAGATGTTGATAACTTATTGCTTTCGCAGCCAGATTTTGGTGAACAAGCATTGCAGATTGCAGAAGAGTTAGCAAAGACCGGAGCTATAAAATTGATTGTCATTGACTCTGTAGCAGCTTTAGTTCCTAGAGCTGAAGTAGAAGGAGATATGGGTGATTCCTATATGGGATTGCAGGCAAGGATGATGTCTCAAGGATTGAGGAAACTTTCATGAGTGCTTGCGAAGACATGAACGACTTGCATCTTCATCAACCAGATCCGTATGAAGATTGGGGTGATGTTCGGTAATCCTGAAACGACTCCTGGAGGTAATGCGCTCAAGTTCTTTGCATCTCAAAGAGTGGAGATCCGTAGAGGAGATAAATTGCTCCAAGACAAAGAGCAGATTGGATACTTGGCGAAGATCAAGATCGCCAAAAACAAAATCTCTGCACCGTTCAAGACCGCAGAATTGCCAGTAAAGCGAGGAGTAGGATACGATAAGACTGCAGATATCATAGAGGCGGCGACAGCGCTTAAACTGATAGATAAGTCATGAGCGTTCTATACTTTCGGTAAACAGAAGTTTCAAGGAAAAGAGAAATTTATAGCTGCACTTGATAGCGATGAAAAGACAAGAATAAGTATAGAAAAAGATATCCAGAACAAAGTCAAAGAGATGAGGATGGGAAAAAAAGTCATTGATGATGAAGCACTTATGGCAGTGGAAGCCGAGATTGAAGAAGATGCAGCGGACGCTTTAGCCGAGGCAGGAGAATTAGTAGCTTAGCAGCTCACATATTATATAAACAAAAAAACCCGTTTGATGCGGGTTTTTTTTATGAAGAGAAATATGTCGTATTTATTTTACTTCTAGAGTGAATTCACCTATTTTCGTTCCATCCATGGTGATAACGATAGCTGATGTTCCTGTTTTTTGCCCTAAGATAGAGATATCCATATTTCCTTTGTTTATGAGTTTGATGTTAGAAATAGCAGGTTGAAGCACATCGTTGGATGAAATGATGTTGAATGCAAATGGCAATAATCATGAATAGTCTTTTCAGCTTTTCTTATCTTTGATCTCTAGAGTTAATGTCCCTATTTCTCATGGTTTCAATTGTGCTTTTGCTGCAAGATGTATCGTTATATCGTTTTGCGTCAGAAAGTGTTCAGTAATATCACTAAGATGCTCAAATCTTAATGAAAGATCTTTGTCGATAGTATCTTGTACTGTTGGTATAATAGGTTGAGTAGGTTCTGTAGGAGTGACTACAGGATCTACAGGAGTAGTTGGTATAGTAGGTTGAGTGGGCTCTGTGGGCGTGACTACAGGAGTGGTTGGTGTGGTGGTAGAAGGTACAGGAATAGTTGGAGTTGTTCCTATATTCACTATCACTCACGTATTCGTCGTAGATACGGTGGAATCCATAGGAATTGTGTTTTTGTTGTTATAGATGTAGCATTTTACTTGTGCAGTAGTGAGATCTTCTCGGCGATCAGACATTTTTCCTCTAGCGACTCGAGCCATATCTCTGACGATTATTTTTTTAAGTGATTTATCATAATGAAGGACTTTCCCTACATGACCGTACGCTCAAAATCTTCCTCATGCATCATATACGATAAGCGCTCATTGCGCAGGGGTAGTTCATATTTTATATCCGGTATCTGCTGCGTTCTTGCATCGATCAACAGCGTTTCATCACCGTGTCCTTTGTTGAATCTTTTCATCTAGGTAGGGAAAAAATTCAGGAGAGATCCTTGCTGCTCCATAGGTACAATATCATTTTGCAAACGTATTTTCTACATCCAGATCCATATTCCAGATAGAAATGATATTTCCTTGTTTGAGTGAGTCCGCAGAATGTTGCATAGCATCAACTAATGCTTCAGCTACATCAGCGCTATTGTCCCTATAGATGTCTTGACTGAGTCCGGTAAGATTGGTAAAACCAAACGATGAAAGTGTGACTATACCTACGACAAAAAGTTCTAATCCATGAAATAGAAAATGATGTACATGATCATGGATATGTAATAGTTTGTGCACGTGTTTGTGAAAGTGCTTATTCAGATGATGATGGACTTTCTGATGAAGTGTTAGCTTCTTTTTCCTTCTCATGCTTTCTATAAGGCTAAAACGTTTAAACGCTCAAACGCACAAACGATGTTTTGGATTAGAGTATATTTCATCGTCTATTCGTTTAGCCCTTAAGTAATTATATTCGAAAAATTGAAATTTGTCAAATTTTTAGCTACTTTTTATTTAAAAATTGTCGATGATTTTTTTTGAGAAGTAGTGCGGATAGATTTATTGTTGAAACTCATTCGTGCTTGTATACTATATCGTATCATTTTATTTCCGCTGATGCGGGACAGCATATTTTACTGTTTCATTGCTCCATCGTTTTGAATAAACATATCCTCTTTGTCTTAGACTATTACCTTCCTCATAAAGGCTGATCAGAAACCGTATTCGAAGCTATCATTTCCCGTTTGTCAGCAAAAGGATACAGGATTTCGATTCTTACGAGTCGTTTTGATCGCGAGCTGCCCATCCATGAGAAGAATGATGATATGCATATCTATAGGATCGGAAAAGGAAGAATTGGTTTTATGTTTTGGGGATTTATAAAAGGTGTCTCTATTCTCAAGAAGCACAAGGATATCGCTATGATTCATACGAGTACGTACGGTGGTGCTATTCCAGCTTCTCTTCTAGGGAAACTCTTTAGGAAAAAAGTTATTTTGACGGTGCATGAGATATTCGGAAAACTTCGAAAACGCTATAAATGATCGGTAATGGGTTGTATATATGGGTTGTTCGAAAAGGTCGTTTTTTTGTTTCCCTATGATGTGTATCATTGCGTATCCTATTATACGATGAATGCATTGAGGACGATATATGGTGTAAAAGATGCCTCTATAAGGATGATTCATAATGGCGTAGATACCAACTTCTGGAATCCTGATGATGTGCATGCGACGGATATAAAAGATCGGAAAAACAGATATGGCCGAACCAATCGTTTTGTCGTGACGTATTATGGTCACGCAGGTAAATCAAAGGGATTGGATTATTTCGTCCATGCCTTGCCTGAATTGGTGATGGTGGATGCACAACTCCTCTTTGTATTCAATCTTATAGACTCCAAAAGAACCGCATATATCAAGGAAAAAATAAAAAAATATCATCTCTGATCATCTGTCCAAATATTCGATGGCTTCGAAAAAGATGAACTTCGTACGCTGATTGCAAGCTCCGATATGATAGTCGCTCCCTCTCTTTCTGAATGATTTTGATCTGTTCATACGGAAGCAGTTGCGATGAAAAAACCGCTTTTAACCACATATATCGCGTCTATTCCTGAGGTTGTTCGAGGTAATGTGAGATTCGTAGCTCCCGCGTCAAAAAGAGAAATTATCCAAACTATTCTAGAACGTGATCAACGGATAGGCAATCCTGAATATTTCATTCCGACAAAGGACTTTTCACGAAATACTACAGTAAAAGAGATTATGAAATTATATCACTAAAAAAAACGCCCCATAAAAAGTACGGGACGTTTTTTTTTATATTTATATTTTTGTTCCTATTTATTTGTGCTATTGATAAATTCCTTTACATCGAGCAGACTATTGAAGTATCTTTCACTTGTGAAGGTGTATGAGGAATATCTCTCGTCGATCGTCTTGAAGAAGTAGAACGCTTTTTTGTTAGGTGCGGTATATGGAGATGATTGCCATGTTCCATCAATCGATGCATGTTTCCGTCGAGCTAATATAGGCTTAGCATTGGCATATTTGGTACCTACTGGATTGTTGATGTCGATAATGTATTTCAATGTATCGAGTGTAGGAAAGTATTTAGGCACGACGAAATTGGTGGAGGTGAATCGTTGCTTGCTGGAATCATAAGTTATCGTATATTTCTTACCATTTGGAGCAGTATAGATGTTATTGATGATTCGTGGAGTAGTGCCGACATTGTCTCCGAAATCTCCGTCTTCATAATATTGTTCTACCAGATCATAGAGATATTTCAATGCGTCATATTCATTATCGTTATCATCAAAATCATCCATCTTTTCTTCGAGCATCAACATGAAGGTATTGAAGAATTCTTCTTCCTTGTCTCCTGCATACAGATCTCTGAGTGTTTCAAATACCGCTATGATCATGAGCTTTTCTGTATTGGAAAGATTGGTATCGATGTCTTCATAATCAGTTCCATCATCTTCATCTTCTTCCATCGTAGTTACGCTAAAGGTATCTGATACGCCATTGATAGTAAGCGTACTTGATACGGTTTCATCATAATCGTCGCTAGAGGTAAGCTCCACTTTAACTCTACTTCAACTTTGTACAAGTCATGTTGTGCCTACGAAATTGTCATTGATATAAAGTGCTCATCTATTGATGCTTGCAAGGACATTGACTCAAGCAGTCATTCCCGTGATGGTCAATGTATTGGATATATAGACCCTATCCAATCTTGCATCGGTCACATCATTGAAAGAGAAGTTATTTGGTGTGGTGTCTGCAGTAGTATCGTATATGAATGATGAAATAGCTGATCCACTCGTATTTCATAGTTTATCAACTGCTTCTACATACCGATACACAATTCCTGTATGGGTAAGTCCTGATGAGATGTTTACGCCGGTAACCGTGTCGGATACGGTTCAGCTTGTTATGAGAGAACTAAAGGTTCCTGTATACGAGAGGTAATATCTGTATCCGGAACGTCCTACGGATTCTGGGATAGATGAATGATTCCAGCGAAGTTCAACGGTTCCTCCTACGGAAGTGCCGGTAAGTGGGCTGAGAAGAGTAGGTGCATAGGTTGTCGTATCGAGTTTGACGATTTTTGTTATGGTGACAGGGGTTTCAGTTCATGTAGAGAACGTGATATAGATAACCTTGTCTCAATCACTTCCAGTGAGCGATCTACTGAGTATCATATCACCGATATATTCGCCGCTGAATGTATCAAGATACGCTCCTGTGATAGTATATCTGCATGGTTGATTTGCTCGCAATCCAAATGTAGCATCCAATCTTGTATATCGGGTAGATCATATCTGGATCATGTTCCCTCCAGTAAGCGTCGCTGTAGCGTTAAGCGGTGTACTGATTCTAAAGGTTGCCATAGCGCTTGCTCATGTGTTGCCAGCTATATCGGTCGCTACTATATACCATGTATAAGTTCCATTATCCAATCCCGTGATAGTATATCCAGTATTGGTAGTAGTATATGTATGGATTTCTGTTCCTGTGACATATAATGTATATCATGACATGATGGTGTTGTCGGATCCTGATCGTAAGAAAGTGATATCGTTCGTTCAGGTGATGTTGAGCCCACTAGCAGGATAGATTCCTGTTACCAGAGGATTCGTGGTATCGATGGTAAATGTTATTCCAGTAGAGTTACCAACAACATCACTCACTAAGAATGTATATCATGATTGTAAGCTAATCAAATCTCAGCTATTATAGAGTGTACCATTGAGTGTAGCTCAAGAAATATTAGGATCGTAGAAAGTGATTCGTATCCCTGTATTGTAATATCCGCCGCTTATGATAATTGTACCATCCATCGTGTATCAGGTGAATTGTGGTGGAATAGTGTCTATACTAAATGTTATGCCAGTGGAGTTGCCTAAAACATCATAGACATAGAACACATGCGTTCCGTGCCCAGTGATGAGTGTTCAGCCTGTATATGAATTACCATCAAGTGTAGCACCAGAAAGATGAAGATCAGAAAATATGATACTGACTCATGTATTATATATTCATCAACTTACGATGAGCGTTCATGATTGGGTGATTCATGTAAATGAAGGAGAAATGGTATCGATAGTGAATGTCATTCCTGTGGAATTGCCTCAAATATCTTGCATGAGGAAGATATGTGTTCAATCTCCTGTTATAGGGTCGCCAGAATTGTAGGTGCTACTATCTAAAGTAGGGCTTCATCCTATTAGATACAATCAAGAATATGCTATACTGACTCATGTGTTGTAGAGTCATCCATCATGAATGATATCTCCTGAAAATGAGGTTCCCGTGAACAAGAAGAATGAAGATAATCCAAAGGCAAATAATTTAATATCTCATGTCGCGGAAAAATTACACTTATAGTATTGTGTTACTATACATCATGTGCTTGAAGAACGTATCCAGTGTTCTCCATCATAAGAACTCAAAATAGTGAGGTGTTGTCATGATGTCCATCATCGTGAGTTTGTGCCAGAATAATATATAGTAGCATATCATCAGTTCATGGAAAGCGTACTATTGTCATTAGATCCTACTTCAATTGTTCATAAAATTTTTGCTATCAGAGACATTCAGTTCTCGCCTGTATTAGCCTGTTTACTGCCTGAAGTGATCGTATTGACTCAAATAAATAGTCAATTCCAATCGTCATGAGAAATATTCAATGACTGCACTCATGATAAGGCAATGCGATCTTGATTTGTATGCCATATCGTCATTACATTAAAATCCAAAGGAAAGTTTGTTCCGCTTGTTACGATTCATGTCAAAGTTACATGGGGTTCTCAATCAAATACGATGGTGTTGTTGGCTCTTGTATAGGTATCAAAAGTGTAATATAGAGGAGAGTTTACGTCAGTTGCACTATTGCCGCTAAAATGGGAAAATTGTATGGTATTGTTTCCGCTAAAATACGAAAAGTCTTGTCATGTTCATCACAGGAATTGTATGTTTCCATGATTCATATATGAGTGAGAAAAGTCTATATTATGTGAATATGAAATATCTATTCACCGTACGTTTCATAAAAACTGGCATCAGGAAATGATTGCATCGCTTGTTGCCTTTACATACATAGCTCAAAATCCGTAGTTGTTTGTAATAATACTATCTGTTAATTTTAGATTATGTGAATCGTTTACAGATATCCCATAACTTCATCATTCACCATCATCAATAATATCATGAAGATAGAGATTGTTTAATATCACTCATGTGCTATTTGTTAACTGCATCAGATACATGCTGTTAGAAATGTTTAGATTGTTTAATGAAATATTGTTGATTTCGGTTAAATTCATGCCTGAAATATGGTTTCCAGAGATGACTAAGCCACTCAATGTATCTCAAGATGAAATAGAAATATCCAATCATACGCTTTGTTTGCTATTGTTAGCGGTGATATTATTTAATATGTTCCCGGATGTGTTGGAAAGATATATATTGCTTCATGTATTGTCGTATGAATCGATGTCGGTGAGGTGAATAGTGTTTGAATCCTGTAACATAAATCCATATGAGGAGTTGTTATAAAACATAGCATTATCTATCGTAACATCTCTTGAACCAAGTAGATACATCCCATAGAGATTATTGTAAGATGTTATTCAGCTGAATATACTACGAGTATATGATCAATATATACCTGATTTATTGTTGTTTCGTGTCTGAACATTGGTTAAATAAATAAACGAATTCACGGATTTCCCCAATATACCATGATAATTGTCGTATAATTGGGTATCTATTATATCCACAAAATAGTTTCATGAAAGATATATTCCATATCAATCTGTATGCTGATCTGCATAGGATTGAAAATCTTTGATGGTGATGCTTTCTCATCATTCCAAAGACAATCCATGCGATTGATCAGTGTTAGCGTTGATACGTATGTTTTGTAAAATTATATTATTTGCAGCTATTCCTTTCATCAAAGGCGATGCTCATAGCCCATTACCTGAGAGTATAACCATTCCGCTACTTACGATCGCAGAACAATCTTGTAATACGATTTCATGTCCAATATCATAAGTTCATGATGTGACCACATAGATGGTGTTGTTCATGATAGGATTGCTCGTGAGGTCTGATGTATATTCTACATTCATTCATGCATCAAGACATGTTGATTGGTTATAATTTTCCCAATTGTGGGTATAGATGCTTCCATTATCTCAGCTTCCATAAAGCGCAGTGATGATATCACCACTAGAAGGAGAATCATTCCGGAATGTCGAATCCAGATAGCCGGTTGCATTATTCCGGAGTACGGATCACCCATCGAGCGTTCGGGTATCAGCTTTAGCTACGAAAGCATAGATGCCGAGAAATACTCCCATCGCGATGAAGAGGATACTCATGATCTTTGATGCTAGTGAGCTGCTCTTGTTTTCCATGATTATTCTGAAATGATAAATGGTATAAGTTGAAGGTTGCAAGTTATAAGTTAAAGGTTAACTTCCAACATTCTAAACCTTTTAACCTTCCAAACGTTATGTCGTTTAGTCATATACTATTATATAGGCGGATCAGAAAAAATGCGAATTCCGCAGGTTTTCTTGATACATTCACCTTGCTTTTTCTTTCAAAAGTTATGGAATATGAGAAGTAGTAAAACCATTGAAACCACGAGGAAAAAACGTATCAAAGCAGTAGCGCCGGTTCGGAGTCAGATATATCTTTTCCGAATTGAAAATTTCATGTTTTTTTAGACCTAATATACTATGATGGCCGATCAAATTCCGCAGACACCTATGCCTCAGCAACCAGCTCCGCAACAGGTTCCTCCAATGCCGCCTCAGATGCCAGGAGTTTCACAGCCACAAGCTCCATTGCAACAGGCGCCGGTACAGCCAGCTCCTCAACAACCTGTTCGCCCACAGCAGACAGCGAATATAACCAAACCCGCTTCTAAGATTTCTATGAAAGGAATCCTTATCGGATGCGGATTATTATTTATGTTTGTGATCTGATGATTGGCGCTGGTTTTCTATAATCTGATCAATAATCCTACTCAACTTTCGAGCGTAGGTTTGGATCCGAATACGACCAAGACATTGCTGCAGACATTCTCAGTGATTTTCTTCGGTCTCCTGACCTTTTTGGGTATCGGATTTCTCATCGTCAATCTCTATAGGATCATTACGGTAAAAAATAAATCGAAAATCGGATATATCATGTGAGCTCTGCTCGGATTTTTTATCTTTATCTTGGCGATTGCACTTGGTTCCAGAGTGATTACCATGGTGAGAAACTTCTCTGTAGAAAACATCTTGGATAGCGACAAACTGATCATGCCATATATCCAACTTAAGGACAAGCCGACGTATACGCGCGGTGATGAAG
>CAZJMP010000025.1:0-15054 GCA_964547365.1 uncultured Candidatus Peribacteria bacterium
TATCCCCTGCAAGTCGTCTATTTCCAAAATGCTTTTTGTGATTTCTGTTGGCATATAGTCTTCATGGTTCTGAAGTAAATATTTTTGCCACGTTTTAAGTATATCCGCGATAAGGGTTTTTTCAAAGTTTTACTATCACTTCCTGATATATTGGACTTGACTTTTATTTTTATTTATATATCATACCTTTTGATATAAAGATCCAAATAGCATACATCAATCTTATACGATAATAAGATTACGCCTGCCGACTTCTCGGCGGTCTTTTTATTTGTTTGCTTTATACAAAAAAATCCCTATAAGGGCACACCAAAAAAACAAAAATACCAACAACATGTCTAACAAAAAAAGTAAAACACACATGACAGAAACAGAACAGAAAAAGGAGAAAAAATCGATCATCGGAGTCATTGATTTATCTTCTCCGGCAGAAAGCCAAATGAGCGTAGCGACTTCGGCAGCACACATAGCAAATGCTACAGGATTGGCACTCAAGCTGTATCCCAAAAACAAAGGCCGATCACCTATCGATACGATCTGGGTCGAGGAAATAGAAAGAAACGTACGAAACATGTATGCTACGCTCCAGGTAAGTATCTGCGAGCCAAGCTTCTTCCAATTCTTCCCGTCCATCAACAGCATCGCAAACAAGCAGCATGCTGCAATGATCGTGATCGGAGACACTCCGGAGTTCCACAAAAACATGTGGAGAATAACCAAAGACTCAACGCTTCCGGTGTTTTTGTTGCCGGATGAATACGAGTTTGCTGAGCTCAGTACGATCAGTATCGCAATCGATATGGATAGAAATGTCCAAAAAATCAAAGCGGTGATCATGCTAGCCAAAGCATTCAATGCCTCGGTCAATATCTTCATGGATAGACCAAAAGCAGCTAATGAGCAACTTGTGCTCAACAACGTCTTCCTGTTTTTTGGAAAACGATTACAAAAAGCCAATATCCCTTTCGACACAGAAATCGTGCGCAAAAAAACAAAATTCATTACCCGTTTCTGTAAGTACACCGCAAAACATGCGGATGTTGCCGTCATGGAGATCCCTGAGGGAAGTATCCAAGATGAGGTAGAACAGAATATTGAGACCTTGATGTCGTTGCCTAAATCCACGGCAAAAAATGGTCCAAAACGACGTCCTGTCCTCATTATCAAAACAAAGATCGATGCCAGCAGAATCAACTGGCGCAGCTAATAGAGCAAAAAAACTAGTGAAAAGAGTCGGGTTTCCGACTCTTTTTCTTTATAAAAAAAGCAGAGGAAAAACCCCCTGCTCATAATTACCGTATTCATGTTTTGGAAACGATTGCCTGAAACACCGGCCAGGAATTCAAATGTTCATTCAGAACAAGATGATGCTTTTTGCAATATTCACCGGCGACTTTATGTGCTTCTTCGGCATAATCCATACATAGATGACTACCAAAGCTTCTTGCACCAAGCAATTGGCGATGAGTGTCTTCAGCTTCCTTGTACGTAATTTCAAGAAACAACGTAGAGCTACATGGTATGCCATCGAAGATCAATGGACCACAGGCAACTTTGAATATTGCATGAAAGTTATCTACAGTCCGACCGAATTCTTCGGGTTTTTTGGGCTCGGCCATTTGGAACTTTGTGCTCTGCATGCCGATTTTTACATTAAGATTTTCCATGGCTTCTGTTATTTATTTTATTTCTTATATTTATTTAGCTTAAAATGTCAATACCAGTATGTTTACTTGACTTTTTCTATCCTTTGGATATGAATTTTAAAAATAGAAATAATAACCAAAAAATAACAATAAAAATGAAACAATCAGAAGAAGAACTTATCAAATTCCATGCGATATGGAAAGTAAGATGTACTTATCCTGCAAAATCATGGTATTTTATTGTTTACGGGATACTGTTTTTAGGTATAGGGATACTCAATTATCATTCATACCCCTGTACTATATCGATCATAATGCTTTATTTTTCAATGATTATCTTTCTTTCTACGTTCTGGATAACCTACCATTCCAGGAAAGTACGACATAAAGATTTCTTTGTAAATTACCGGTACCTACTCTACGCAATTCAAGAATATCCTACCAATACTACCTATCATAGGATATTCTATGAATATGAAGAATTCATCGGTATCAAGCAAATGATGAATATTTCACAGATTATCAAGTGTTACCGACGCTTCTCTGATTCCAAATTCTACAATGGAGAGAACAAGGATCGTATACTAGCATATCAGTACGAAGATACGCTGGAAATACTTGCTAAAAGACACAAAAAGGTGCAAGAGATCATCCTTTCACACACCTAACAACAGTATTCATCAATGAGAAGCTCTGGGGTTCCAGAGCTTTTTTCTTTACTTGACTTTTTTATGATAATTTATACAACAGTTGGACCATAAATTTACGACTTTATGCTTTATACGGGAATGGCATTCACTCCAGCAATACTTCAATATTTAGATATCAAGAAGCAGCACGAAGATTGCATCCTTTTTTTTCGTATGGGAGACTTTTATGAAACGTTTTTCGAAGACGCAAAAATCTGCAGCAAAACACTCGATATTATACTCACAAGTAAAAATAAGAATTCGGAAAACGCTGTACCGATGGCAGGAATCCCCTATCATAGTGCGGAAAAATATATCAGTAAATTAATAGCTCACGGGTATAAGATCGCGATAGCGGAACAAACGACAGAGCCGATTCCCGGGAAGATCGTAGAAAGAGAAGTCGTCAGTATCATCACCCCATGAACGTACATCCAAGAAGCCAAAAAAGAATACACCTACACGATGGGAATAACGTTTATCCCGCATACGAACGGAAATAGCTATCACCTCGCCCGAGGAGATTTCACTATCGGCGAATACCGAACCAAGAGTTTTTCCGATATCCAGGAAATGATCAAATTCATCATGACCATCAGACCGGTCGAACTCATTTTCGATGTTGATTTCCCAGAGAAAGAAAGCATTTCCGTACCGGCACAACAAGCGACGAAATCATTGATTTCCATACGAGACGTACCATCTGATCCTGAAAAATTTATTGTAGGAATGACGTGAGTGCAGCAGATCTCAAGCTATGGGAAAGCACTTGAAGACGGTAAACTAGCAACCATGGCATTATTATTATCATATATCAATCATAATCAAAAACATGCTCTGACCAATATCACGAAAATCTCATTTCATTCTCAGGATACCTATCTTCTCTTGGATGAAGTCACGATCAAGAATCTGGAGATTTTGTCTTCAAGTTATGAAGGAAGCGAGAGATACAGTCTTTTTCATATTTTAAATACCACGCAGACTGCAGGTGGAGCTAGACTTCTCCATCATACCCTAACGAACCCTATCAAAGATCCGGAACAATTGCAACGAAGATTGAATATGATAGAGAACTATTTCACCGACCAAGAAAAAAGCAAACATATCCATCAGTTATTGAGCAGCGTTCGCGATATCCCAAAATTAGTCACCACGATTCTGTATAAAAAACTATTGCCGAACACATTCATTAAGCTCAGATCAACACTGAGGATTTTCTTTGAAAATACATTTCTACTCGACGAATTGAAAAAGCTATGACTGAGTGATGTAAGTCTGAATTATCTTCAAAATCTTTATAATTATCTGGAACAGCTGTTGAAGAATGATGAAGAATACAAAGATGATATTGATTATATCCGCGATGGATATAATGCTCAAATTGATGAATTCAGAAAGATCGCTTATCATAGTGATGAACTACTTTTGCAGTATCAGCAAGAATTAGCGCAGAGAGCAGGTATACCGACTGTCAAAGTGAAGTTTGTCTTGAACCAAGGATATTTTTTGGAAGTGACAAATAAAGATATTGAAAAATTCGAGGAAAGTATGAATCAAAAAGATGATGAAAAATTCTCCCTCATCCGTAGGAATACGCTGAAATGAGGTCAGAGATATTCTTCTCCGTACTTAGAAAATCTGGAATGAAAGATTTTGCAGGCAAAAGATGAGCTCAGCAAACTGGAACGCGAATTCCTCGAACAAGCGAAAATGAAAATAAGCGGAGGGACAAAAGAATTGCACGAATTCGCTGAACGGATTGCACGATTGGATCTCTTTGTTTCGCAAGCATTGCTCGCGCACGAGAAGCAATATACCAAGCCGTTGTTCGTAAAGAATGATACCATAATCATAACGGAAGGAAGACATCCGGTCATCGAGGAATTCTTACCGCTCGATCAACAATTCATCCCGAACGATTTACAATTAAATTCAGAGTCCAAAATGCAGAATGCAGAAGGAAATGAAGATTGATTCTTGCATATCATTACTGGACCGAACATGGGAGGTAAATCTACCTATCTGAGACAGAATGCACTGATAGTCTTGATGGCGCATTGCGGACTTTTCGTGCCAGCGAAGGAATGCCAGTTGCCGGTAATGGATGCGTTATTTGCGCGTATCGGAAGCGGAGATAATATTGCGAAAAACCAATCCACCTTTATGACGGAAATGATTGAAGTCGCAAATATTTTGAACAATGCTACGAAAAAATCGTTCATTATCTTCGATGAATTATGACGTGGAACGGCGACCTATGATGGTCTCGCATTGACCAAAGCGATCCTGGAATATCTCGTCAGCAAGATAGGAGCGAAGACATTGATCGCAACACATTATCATGAATTGATTCAGTTGGAAGAGACGCACCCGGGTGTAAAAAACTATTCCGTCAGCGTGTATGAGACGGACAAGGAAGTCATCTTCATGAAAAAAATAGTTAAGGGCTGAGCAAGCAAAAGCTATGGTCTCGATGTGGCAAAACTAGCGGGAATACCTGCTACTGTCGTCGAGAGAGCAAAAGGACATTTAGATGAGCTTGAACAAGAAAAAGGAACAAAAGATAAAGGACAAGAAACAAAGACAGAGAATTTTTCTACTTTGACCTTGGATATTGATACACATCCTGAATATGGTATAAAATATGAAAAAATCAGATCCTTGTTGGATAGTATCAACCTCAATAACATTACTCCCCTACAGGCATTACAGATATTGGACAAGGTCAAGGACGAGCTGAAATAATTTTACTATTTTCCTGACCATATGAACAAAGGAAAGACCTATATCGATATCGTCCTGAATTCACCGAATTGTCTTATGATAAGCCCTGGATATGAATATTCACGTTGATTGGCCGAAACGAAAAAGAAGGAACGGAATCCGGACAATCTCAAAAGACTCGAAGCATTGGTATCATCGACCATGACGGAACGCTATCAGAAGGAGATCAAGGAGGCGATAGAGAACACGGTGCCAAGCCTCTATATAGACTGCCGCAACAAAGGCGAAGACGATATTATGCTGTTTCTATTCAAAGAATACATCAGGCAATCAAAAGCTAAGAATAAGCAGGAAATCGTACTGAAAAACATCGGAAGACATACCATAGTAACGGAAAATAAGGTTATACGAGATGAATATCTCAACAACAATAAGCCTACCATTGACGAGGCGTTGCAATATTACATTCAGTCGCTCAAGACAAATCTCGAGAAGAACCAACAACCTGGATACAAGAACATGCTCCTGAATTTTGAAAGCGATATCACTTTCCATGGTATGAGTGAACTCATGAGAAGTGAATGACAAAAATATCTTAATCTCTATTTAGACAAGGTGCAGTCGCTTAGCTTAGAAGAACAGCAGCGTATCAATACCATCCTCTACACCAGAGGAAGCATCGGTAGATATGGAGACAGACGAATCAGACTAAAAATCAATAACGGCGAGTGATCATGGAAAACACGATATTCAAGTATCGGACATAGAATCGAAGCAATACATGATTATTCAGAAGTGTATATCAATGAAAATGAATTGGATCAAGCAAAATAAAAATCTCACATATTATTTTTTCATTTGCTCTTATTTCCTGGCACTATTTTTTCATTTGCTCTTATTTCCTGACACTATTTTTTCATTTGCTCTTATTTCCTGGTACTAAAGTACCAGGTTTGTTATAGAGATTTACACCGCACGTAGTGCGATTTAGTGTGATGTTTTAGATGATTATTTTTTATGTATTTAAAGACATTTTCCAAATATTTCTCGTTATCAACACACATATCACTATATCATACCGCCCATACAGGACCTTTATGTTTAAATGTACGATTATATAGATAAGAGCTATATCATTTTAGTTTTTGAACAATTTCTGATATTGGTATATCATTACTATCAATAAGGATATGAGCATGATCTGATAAAATATTTTCTATTATTACGTTTATTCCCAATACTTGTGCTTGTCTTTTGAATGCATTTCAAATCAATTCAGTTCATTTACTATCAAAAGCCAATGATTCTTTTCCTATTTCCATCATAACATTATATCGTAATAACGCAGTCTCTTCATCTGGAATGCGAGAATATTTAGTCACAAAAGTAAGATGATGAAATTGTGATTTTTCTATCATATAAAGGATATCACTCAATAAAACCAACCCCATCCTTTAGGGTGGGGATGTAATCACATCATTATACTATTTTTCGCTCACCGAGTTTGATATCTCATAACCTGAATTTCCCTTCACGGATCCTCTGCAGATCCAAGACATGATATCCTAATGTCTGGAATAATCTACGGATGTGGCGTTTTTTTCCTTCATTCAATAGAACACGGTAATGATATCTTTTGATCTGGAATATCTTGAGCGCTTTCAAAACCTCGTCTTCATCTTTCACTCCCTTGATTGCCTGTATACGATCCTTCATGGAAAGGTCTTTGTCTAGATGAATGTCGTACTCTTTTTCGATACCGTGTTTGGGATGCTCATAATCATTGACCAATCCGGGATCATCGGTCAGGAGAAGTAGTCAATGCGAATCTTTGTCGAGTCTTCAGATATAATAATAGTTTTTGAATTCTGGAGGGAGGATATCATAAATCGTCATGTTGTGCGGATCGGATTTGGAGGCAACATAGCCTTTCGGCTTATTGAAGAGAATAATCTTCGATATTTTTTTCCCTGTAGCAATAACAGCTTTGAGATTGAGGTTCGGGGCTTGTATCTCTAGTCTATCACCCTCCTGGACTTCTTGCGTATAGGACTCTATTTTTTTCCCATTGATAGAAACATATCCTTCTTTCACAAGCGTAACGAAGGTCCTACGAGAGATCTGATGATGAGTTTGTATATAGGTAAGTAAGCGCATTTTTTTATGGATAAACAAAAAGAGGGTCTTGCGACTCTCTTTTAGTGGTTTTGCAGAGGATTTCAACCTATCTGTGTAGGGAATTATTCTGCTGTAGCTTCAGGAGCAACTTCTGTAGTTGTAGTAGCGTCTGGAGTAGTAGTGTCTTCTACTGCAGGAGTTACTTCGTCAGTTGTTACTTCAGTTGTTGTAGTTTCTTCTACTACTGGAGTTTCTTCAACAGTTGTTTCTTCTGCTGGTTTGTTCATGCATCCAGCGAAAAGAGCAACACCAGCTGTAAGAGCTACTAGAGTAAGCATCTTTTTCATAGTAACAGTGGTTTAGCATATAAAAAAAAATAATTAACGCGCCTGCTGTATATCAAAATTTACTACAAATGCAAGACCATTATTGACATTTTTACCCTGAGATTTAAGGTGCTTATCAACACATAAATCCAGAACTCTATCCATCCGCTTGCGTCTGCGCCCCTACCTACATATGTGTATGGTCTTAAAGTTGACAAATCAATCGCAAAACCGTATACTTATCACTACCATATTTATCTTATGGATATTCCTCATGCAGGAAAACCAAACAAAAATCATAACCAGCTACAAGAAGATATCTAGGTTTTTCTTCCATTATCTTATTTTTTTCGTCGCACTGATAATCGGTGTCTTGGTATTCCAGAACATACTCTCAACATCAGCGAGTATCACGATATTTCAAGGAAACGACACCTTTGCGATGCAAAAGATGAAATTGATCGCTGAATTCAGCAAATTCATGAAACAGAATATCAATGACAATGATATGAACATCCATATTCTCCAAGGCGATCTGGAAATCGAGAAATGATTCATCAAATCCGTCAACAATCTGATCACCTACAAGGGATTCGTATTGCCAAAATATTTCTACGTCTATGGCACTATCCCCATCAAACACCTCAACTACTTTTCATGAGGCGATTATTCTGTCGATGAATTAGAAAATATCGTAAATACCTTTGTGTTCACCAAAAAATTTACGATAACCAAACCATTTACCCGCGTTTATCTCCCGTTAGATACCACCATCATCAAAGACTTCAATCTGTCTTGTATCTTCGAGAACAAGCTCTCTTCTAGGACGTGCAATTATTATCTCGATGATTTCCTTGATAGTTTTTTCGTCTACAACATCTCCAAAGATTATGAAGGGATCAAAAGCATATTTGCCGCCATACAAAAAAACGAGGTCAAAAAATGAAGATTCTGCCAATGACTCTCCAAATATCTCCTTTATGCCAATGACTATAGCGAAACCATAGAAAACCTTTTCTGATCTTGTGGACAGAACTATGCCGACCTTTTCAAAAGGACTACTCTCTTTATGGAGATCCAAACTACGTTAGACAATCAGACCTTCGACAAAATCAGTTATAAGGATGAGACGTTGAATGCATATAAACTCCTTTCCTATCAACAGCAGATCTACCAAGATTTTTTGATTAACAAAGTGGATACCTATAAAATAAGCACCTATCTGGATTTCGTAAGAGAGCTTATGAAAAAGGGCGCAATCGCACCTTTCTACAAGGATGAAATCTATCGATACAATAACAAATACCTTTCCCTTGCACTGGAGAAGATATCGTATCAATCCACAATATTCGCACAAAATCTAGGAAGCAGCAAGATAGCATCACTTTTGACGACTATCAATACCCTTAATGAAGGAGAGCCTATGCTTGGATTTGCATGACTCAATACCGAAGTACAAAACAAGACACTTATTACACAAAAGACTATCTCTACCTGAGCCACCGATACCATCAGCGTAGAAGAGAGAATTCAAAAAAGACTTGCTAATATCGCATATCTGACCATCGATAAAAAAAGCATCTCAAATACTACGATCGATATCATCGGCTATCTGAAATTTATATCTCCGGATAAGACAGAGAATATCAAATCACATATCATCATGGAATACAGCAACGACATATTGCTCGTCAAGAGCATAGAACTCCAAAACAAAGCAAGCATCAATGATGTCATCAAGAATCTTCTCCTCATACAAGATTTCTCTATCGGAGAGCTCTATAGTTATCTTTCGAAGAATCTCGTATTCTATGAGCAGGAAAACGCTCCTATCAGCACTAGCACTGATCTCTGCCCGAGCATATCCGCACTCCGCGATCTCACCGTAGTTTCCTGTGCGAACACCAAGACGGTGATAGAAAAAAACAATATTCGCTATACCTTCACTATCAAAAATGGATGATTGGATGATATCACTGTTTCAGATACCACGATAGAGAATCTCATCAAAACTTCCTACAGCAGCATCATAGGGAAAACCTATTCTATCATAGATGCAATCCAGGCCATTGTCAATTATGAAGCTCCTGCAACCGTGCGCGAATGAACCACCAATGCTATCGTGGTCTTTGAAAAGATCCAACAATATCTAGGCATCAAAACAAATGATATTGCAGACAAGGAGGGAAAGATACTTGTAGATATCACCCTCTGAGGCATCAACTTTATCGTCAACTATACAGTAAGCACTAATACTATGTGACCTCGATACTTCAAGGATATTTTTCTCAAAGATAAGCCATACCCTATTCAGAATCTCAATTTAACGCTTGATGATGCACACCAAAACACTATAAATTCCTTCGTCATCGATCCGTTGGGCGCTATCAAAAGCACCGACCTCACGGCATGGCAAAACTATCAGGAACGGCTCAAAAAGGAGTAATTTGGAATTTACAATTTATAATTTCCCTCTTTCGAGGACAAGGAAATTTTAAAACGTACATACAAGGTTTTAAAATTGTAAATTTCAAATTCAAAATTTAAAATTGTTTTTGTGGTATGTACAAAAGATTCACCCTCAACGAACTCAGAACCGTACAGAATACTTTTCTCAATAATTTTTTCAGTATTCTCAAAAAAGAGCATTGTATGGTAGCCAACGATCTCTTCAAAAAGATCTTTAGGGAAGGAAAAGAGATCTACTATATGAATAGAGGCGATTTCACGTTCAGATTCCAAGACACGGGAAAAGAATACATCCTCATGGATGAAAGAGAAAAAATCCAAGTCATCCTCGATGAAGATGGCAAAAGAGAGTTCCAAAGCCTGATGAAAAATTTCATTTTGAAAAAAGAGAAAATCACCTGACAAAAATCTATCGAACAGATCCTTTTGGACGAATTCCACACAGGACAATATTCTACGATCTGAGGAAAGACTTATATGGTCTACGATATCGAAACCGATACCAACATAGAGAACCTCAAGGAGACGAAATTCCTTCTTGCGTATGCTATGCATCCTACCTGAGGGAATAAAATGACATATGAATACATCGATCAAGAAGGACTCAAAAAATTCGTACAGAAAATGCTTGATTTCGATGGATATATTGTAGGATTCAACAGTATAGCATTCGATAATATCGTTTCTGTATACAATGTTTGAGGCAATGAAGACGATATCAAGAAAATAAACGATAAAAGCATCGACCTTTTCCTTTTTGTTCGGGCTATGACCGGAAAGAGATTGGGATTGAACAAGATCGCCGAGGCGCTCGTCAATGTCAGCAAGACGCTCTCTTCATGAGCCGAATGAGAGATTCTCTATAAAAAATATCTCGAAGAGAATGATGTGAATGCGCTCGAAGAATTCAAAAAATATTGTAAGAACGATGTAAGGATGACTATGTTGGTGTTTCTCTATCTCATGCATTTCAAGAAACTTTTCATCGAAGGAGAGGAAATCACATTCACCATGGAAGACCTCGTAAACAAATCTCGTCAAGAGGTCAAAGAGACCAATCATATGGTCGGACAAAATATCTTTTGATAACTCATTGAACATGGGAAGATGGAGAATGGAAAAATGGAGAATTAATCTTTCAATGTTTCAATATTTCAATGTTTCAATATTTCAATCTTTCAATACATGAACATCAAAGAATCGTTAACAAGCTTCTATGACATGGAAGCGGAAAAGTACTATCACACCAGAAACAAACATCGAGCTGATGCGGATGTCTTTTTGGACGAGATAAAAAATCATGGGAAGAAAACGATCAAAATCCTTGAATTCGGTTGTGGAAGCGGAAGGTTTCTTGCACATCTTGCTCAGCTCAAAGGCATCAAGATCACGTATGTAGGCGTAGATATTTCCAAGAAGCTCTTGGATTTTGCCAAAAAACAGATCAGCGGAAAAGCGGCACCAAAACATATCAATGCGGATTTTGTATGTAAGGACATCATAGAATATATCCAATGACTCAAGCAAGAATCCTTTGATTTTGTCATATGAGTAGCAAGCTTTCAGCACATCCCGACTACCAAAGAAAGATTTATTCTGATCAAAAACATCTACAGAATACTTACCTACGAAGGGAAACTTCTCATGACAAACCGATCATTTTCACAACGATTCATCAGAAAGCATCGAAAGGGCATACTATCATGAATCCGGAGATATATTCGTTCTTTGGGAAAATATCAACGGAACGATCTCTTGATCCCACGGACAAACAAAAACATCACTTCCAAGAGATTCTATCATATCTATACTCTGCCTGAGTTGAAAAAAATTTTCTCCTTGAGCGGATTTGTCATCGAACAACTCACCTATCTCAATAAATGAACCACGAATGTCTCACGGAAAGAATCGCAAAATTCCCTCGTCATAGGGAAGAAATCTATCTTCTTGAAAACCGAAGCCAATTAAGTATCCTTCTATCATACCCATCGACCAACATTATCTGCTGGTCGTTCAACGATTTTATCGTTTAATCTAATAAAAAAATGAAAAAAATCCTTTCACTCGCATTGTTCGCATCATTCCTTGTGCTTTTTGGCTGCGGAAAAGCAACGCCATCCGATGTCACTTCTAGCGAAACACAACCAACAAATCATTTTCAAGCATACCAAAGCCAAGCGGATAACTTTTCGATCCAATTCCCTGGAGGATGGACATTCCAAGAGAATGTCTACGGTGCATCCGTAATGTTTTTCAGTCCTCTTGCAAAAGACGATACACTCAGAGAAAATCTCGGTATCGTAAAGAAAGAACTTGATAAGGAATACACTTTGACTGAGTATTACACTGCCACGCAACCAGAACTTCAGAAGCTTATCCCTAACTTCACCGAGGTAAGCAATGAAACTATACAGATCAATGGCATCGACGCACAAAAACTCATCTACAAAGGCACACAGGGAGATGTTAAGTTACAGCGAGAACAAGTCTATCTCATCAAAAACAAAGTAGTCTACATCATCACCTACACTGCTACAGAAGATACTTTTGACGAATATATCAAGGATGTCGATACTACTATACGTAGTTTAGAATTTAAATAGCATACTTTTTCTTTCAAAAAAAGGCTCCGGGAAACAACCGGAGCTTTTTGTAATAATACAGATAATTTCATTAACATCGTTTCAACACTTCACGGAACTCATTCATGTACCCGACGATATATCTCATCTGGTCAAATTGAATGCCGCGAATCTGTTTGTTTTTTTGGAATTGGAGGTAGAGACTATCCTGGATTTCTTTCCCCGGTTCAGTAGCCTGATCGTAATGGATATCAGGATACAGATAGATGTGAATACCTTCGTATTCACGATTCTCTACGACCACTTTGCCAGTGCCGATGAGGTAATGTCTCTTGTGACACACGCCATCTTGGATCTTTTTGCAGCAGGAAGACTGAAAGAATTCAAACACCTCCTTGATTTTCATGTTTTCGAAGGTTTCCTGTCCTTGTTCGATTTTCAATACTTCTTCCACAGGGACTAATTCGTCAGGGATTTCATTATCGACATGAAATTCCTTCTGTGTCAGAGAGAATTCTTCGTCCATTTCTTCCGTACGGAATTCTGCAGATTGCTCAAGCATCTCTTGCGAAGCAAGAGCAAACGCCTCTTTGTCATCTACTGGAGCTTTGAGCAATTCCCCAAGTGCAAAGACTCCTTTGCAGGTGGTAATCACATGGGTGATGGTGATCGTACTGGGTGCTTCAAATGTTAGATAATCGTTGGGATGGACATTCGGATCGCTCAACTTATTCCATAAATAGACATTGCACTTCCCTACTTGTGCGCCAGTTTTCTTGAAACGGTTGCAAAATGTTTTTCGCGCTTTTCCCACCAATTCGATGGGATGCAGAAAGCAATCATCTTCCGTGTAATTGATTTTTTCCGGCTTCTTGTCGTCCGGTACAGCATCTAGTTCGCCTTTTGACAATTCGTGGATTGTTTCAGGCATGCTGTTTCCATCATCATCTTTCAATCCGTGACGGAAATCGGATCCTTGCAAATTTTTATTTTTCATACGGTATGGATTTTTTTTATGTTTTGTTTTGTGTCGATACTATACATATTTACAAAAAAATAGCAATATTAATATGCTTTCTATATATGTTTTTCTCTAACAAAAAAAGTTCAGGAATCACCTGAACTTTCTTGTAAACAGTTGTCGCTTTTAGCAGATTCCCAAACGAATCTTGTTTGGCTGACCAAGGTAAGCAAATTCATCGAGTACTTCAATAACCTTCGCTTTTCTCACTTTCCGTGAACCGGCTTTTGGCTCATACAGACATGCTCCACAAGGAGCAGGACAATGTTCTATATCACCATTCTTGCACCAGTCCGGCGTGAGACTTCTTACCGTACGACCAATAGCGACCACTTCATTTTTGGTCGGAATTTCCATCGCTCTTTGATCTTGTTTAGCCTGTCGTTTCAGGGTGTTTTCCGTAATTATTCTTACACCTGATTCCATCGTTACAGAGGTTTCTTCATCAATGAAAAATTTTCTGGAAAATTTTCTTCGTTTCTTCATACTTCTTGGATTTTATTTTCAATACTATATATATTTTTATAAAAATAGCAAGTCTTAATGATGAGGGAAAATCTGATTGCACGCTCGCATGAAAATCGCTGAACTCTGCCCTACATTCATCGATTCCTTGACGCCATGCATAGGGATATGAACAACATGATCGACGAGTTTCAATGTAGAATCCAATACCCCGTCGACCTCATTTCAAAACACGATAGCTATTCAGGATTCTTTTCCTTTTTTGAGCGTATCGAGTGGAATTGAGTCCTTGGTTATCTCCGCAGCAATGACGAGCATTCATTCTTTTTTTGCGAATTCAACAGCTTCCGGCGTATGACCGAACTGTTTCAATCACACGTTCTTTTCTGCTCAGAGTGAAGTCTTCACAACTTTCTGCGTATCTTCCGGCGATGGCGTATATCAGGTCAACCAAACCTGTCGTCCAAGCGAATCTGCAGTACGGATGATATTGCCCACATTGTAGGCGGAACGGATATTTTCGAGGATTACGACGTTTTTCATTTGGAACAAACAAAATAAATCCGAACCTATATATGTTTTTACCTCAGATTTTCAATAAAGGTTGAATTATTTAGGCACAATAGTACAATCGCTTCGACACTTCAACATTTTACCATTTAAGCATTTTCGTATGTGAATCACCGAATTTTTAGCGACCTATATCACTGCCTTTATCCAACAGACCTGATATATCACTGTCTTTCTCTGAATGATGATGGAAAGCATGATCTTCCCGATACCGAGTGAAGCGATCATGCCGTTCGCCGGATTCTTGGTAGCAACGAAACATTTTAGCCTGCGATGAGTGATAGTAGTAAGTACGGTGGGAAGTATCATCGGATCGTTGTTGTCGTATGCAATCGGTTATTATGGAGGTAAACCGTTCATCAGAAGATTCTGAAAATATTTTCTTCTCGATGAAGAGGAATTGGAAAATACGGAACACTTCTTCAAAAAAAGAGGAAGCAT
>CAZJMP010000026.1:0-15012 GCA_964547365.1 uncultured Candidatus Peribacteria bacterium
CCATGAAAACAAACTCCTTTCATCGGAGCTTTTTTTTTATTTTTTTTGTTGGATCCTTATTATTTTTTTTCTCTTGTTCTCTTGAATTCCTCTATAAGTGCTATTTTTTGGTCTATTCACTGTATCCATTCAGTTTTTGCTCATTTATTTTCGTATATAGCTTTCCTCTGTTCGTGATGTATAGAGAAGAATCCACCCCCGTATTGCTGGAATCTTTTGTTTCATAACAAGTTGCCGCTTAGAAGCATCTTTAGCTTTTGGTCTGGGGATTTGTTTTTATATGACTCTCCTTGTGCTTGATTGATATATCATTCAACATCTTCGTATATTTCCTTGAAGGTGTTTGCTATTTCGTTTATGTGGAATACAACTCTAGGATTGTTCTCTTCTACATGTTCATTTTCCATCCTAGTAAGTGTGCTTTCCAATGTATCTGCTATATGTTTTTTACTGTTTCTCTTTTGGAACTCGCTATCTATCTCTTTCTCTTCAAAGTCCTTTTTGGATCTCGTTGGCTCATCGTTTTCTTCTTTTTTTTCTCTTTTCTCGTAGGCTTTGCTTATTGCCGCTCGGTCTGTGGCTATGAATGGATTTGCAAATTTTTCATCCTTGTTTATCGGTCTATATTTATATGTCCCGTTTTCTTTTATGAGACACATTCATTGCGTTTCTATTCTTTCCTTCATCTCACTGAAAAGGCGATGCTTTTTTATTTCTTCATAGGATATTTTTCCTGAGATGTACTTCATCAGCAATTCCCGTTTCTCGAATATTTTATCCCATGAGAAATCCCTTTTTTGATTCAGCGCTTCTTGGAGAATATGGTTTCTGTTTAAAATATAATCCTTGGTGATGTCCCATATTAAGTATTCTATCTTCTGTAATTCTGCTGCTTCTTTTTTTTCTGTGAGCAGTATGCTCTGAAACTCCTTTAGTTGTGCTATAAATTTTTTCCTTTTATTTTCTTCTTCGTTGATCAATTTTATTTTTTTCTGTGATTCCTTTTCTTTTTCTTCCTTTATTTGCTGTTCGACATTTTCCATATTCTTTTCTCGTTTATTGATGTCTATGTTCGACGATTTTTGCTTTATGAGATCATCTTTTCTATCCAAAAATCCTTTTAATCTCGTAGATATCGCTCATGAAACATCTTGTCTTTGCTCTCTTTGTATAGTATATTCCAATAACTTGAGTATCTTGTCGAAACCATAAAATTTCACCTGATCACTGTAGGTTTTGAGTATATTCCCTCTCATTTCTTCATTATCGGAAAGCGTCATTATGAGAAGCTTCCTTGCTTTTTCGTATTTTTCTCCTGTTATGCTATTATTTTTGAGTATACTTTCGATAATATACTGATATTTCTCTATTGTTTCTCTGATGTTTGCTTCAGCATTCCCTAACTTTACATCGACTATATTATGCTGGAGTTTTATGTCGGGTATCCCTATTTTTTCTCTTTCTCCGTATTGATACATGATATCCTTGTATGGTGTTATGATATTGATGAGCATAAGCCCTAATTTTTCGTATATATCTCATTTTTTGAATGCTTCTTTCCCTGTGTTTACTGTTTTCTCTTGATGTATAGTTACAGGAAATCTCTTTGCGTTCGTTTTTTCTCTTATTTTATTGAATACTTCTCTAGCTGCTTCTATGATGAATTTGTTGCTCATAGTGTTGACAGGATATCCCACTAATGATTTTGTTTCCTCTATGAGATACCTTGCTGACAATTCTTCTGTTCTTTTTTCATCTTGGAAGTGGATTTCCGCTATTATTTTTATGGCGTTCTTGATCTCTTTGATATGTTTCTCTTTTATTCTATTTATCTTATCCTGTATTCCTTCTATTTGTTTTTTCCCGATATATGTCGAATAAAATCTTGCTTTCTCGTAATTTTGTTCGTGAATAAAAATCTGTGTCAGAATATAATAATAGTTTTCACTTTTGTATTCCCCGTTTCATAATAACCCCAGAAAATATTCTTTTATGTTCTTGTTCTCTATCAGATTTTTCGTTTTTTCTTCATGCGTGTTCATTTCTCCTGCTATATACTCTGATAATAGCTCATATATCTCTGGCTCTTCTCGTTCTTCTTCGGCTGTTTGATCCAATATCTTGTTTAATCCTTCTATCTTGTTATTCTCCATTTCTATTGTTTTTTGTATATAGTCTTTTATTGTCTCTTCTTTGATATTTTTGAATTTTTTATAGCTATTCCCTATCAGTTTTTCTCAGTCATATTCTATAAAACCTTCTTTTACTATCTGGAATGAAATTTTGAACCATTCCTCATTTCGTTGTATCTTGTTTTCATATAGGAGATGAAATACGATATTATTTATAGCTATCTCTATAATATCTCTCTTAAGTGCTTCTTGCTGGTTTTCTCTTTTTTCTTTCAGGTATTCTTCGTATATTTTCTTGCATCCCTCGAAGTTTCCATGAAAATAGTCTTGGAATATCTTGTTTCAGAGGTATTGATATGTAGCTCATCTTTTTTGGTATTCCTCGTCTAGTTCTTTTCAAAAACATTTATCTATTATGCTTTCGTTTATTTCCATTTCTTTTATTTCTAAATTGTTTATTAGAAACGACCTTAGTCTGGAATACATCCCTATCGTAAGCTCAAATGAATTGTTCCATTGTTCTATTTCGTTTTCGAATGTTTTATAGAGCTTTATGACTTTTTTGTAATCCATAAACATTCCTACGCTTTCTTTTGCTTCTAGTAATGCTTCCGCTAATCATTCTATTACTCACCTTATTATTCCTCATATTGTCTTTTTTGCATGAATGTTTGTTAGTTTTCTCCATTGTGGATATATGTTCAATAATCAATTGCATAATGCATCTATTATGTACTGTCCGTTTTGTGCATTTATTTGCTTTAAAACGCTTTCTTTGTAGTTTTCCAAATCTTCATATATTTTGTTGCTTTGTCTCTCATCTCATATTTTCTGTATTAACTTTTTTATCAAATCCTCGATGTTTTTTTCTAATATTTTGCTCGCTTGCGACAATGATCATGGCTCTTTTCTTAATTTAATGTTGCTGTACGCTACATTTACCACTCCATTCACTTTGTCTTTTATATCATCCAATAATATTCATGCTCAATCTGGCGTTGTTAGATTCACTCCGTTCGGGAAGAATCTTTTGCTTAATATGTATCTGTAAAAATGTATAAGATTTATTAATCTCTCTTCTGTTTCTTTTTTTATTGTTTGCCTTACTCTTTCTATATTGTCAGGCATTTCTCTTGGTGCTATACTGCATTTGTAGAAATTTGCTAAATATTTCTCTTTTATCTTATCCCCTCTGCCTTCAAGTCCTTCTATCATCCTTGGTATAAATGTTGATATGGTGTTTGCAGGTATCTCCCATTGTGTTTCTATTAGCCACGAATAATTCTCTATAATATCTTCGTCTGATATATTTTTGTTTCCTATCAGGCCCATTATTATATCCATCTTTTGAGATTTCTTTATTGTCTTTATTGTCTTTATTATGGTTTCATCTTTATCCCATTCTTTTGAACTTTCCAGATCTCGCCATTTATCTATAAATTTGAAATTGAATTTATATCTTTTTAACATCTCATTTTCCTCGAAATAATCGTTTCTCAACTTTTCTAAAATATGTAACGATTGTATTCTTCTCATTGTTCCTCATAATAAAAAGAGTTTTTTTACCTCTTTTTCTCATGCATTTTTTTCATACGTCTCCAATAAAAATCGTAAGTATTCTAATATTGTTTCAAAATAGTCTATATTTCTTGGCTCGTGGGAATATTTCTCTACAAGATCTTCCAATTTCTTTTTGAATGATTCAAAGCTTGATTTGTTTATCTCGTTGTTACTTAGATTTTGCACTATATCGAAATCAGAGAAATTTTGCAGGAATTTTTCTCTTTCCATACCTTCCAATCTGACTGGATTCTGACAAAAACCTACGTCTACGGATTCATCCATTTCGTAGAAAAGATCGGAAATCTTCTTTGTTCCTGATTCTCTTTCCTTGTGGTCCAAGGAGCTCTTTGTCTCTTGTGATATGTGCGTAGGATATTCTTTCATGTTACCGATTATTTGCTAAGACTCTCGCCGAATTCTACTGTTTCTGGCTCTGGATTGTCTATGTTCGGATTAGGCCCTGTCCTGAATGGGAAGTCTTCTGGAATGTAGTATCCTTTGATCTGTGAGAGACATTTCAATACATTCGTCTGCCGGTTGATCGGGCTGGATGCATAGATTTTCCCATCTTTATTTCCGTATCTCGAAAGCTGATTTATCGTATGATATCCTCAAAGCGCTGCATTATTCAATGTTACCGCTATAGCCCTTGCTCCTCAGTATGCTGAATTGAATCATACTCTGTCTCATCTATCATTGTTTCCTACGTTACCGATATTGTTATTTGTGCTGAGATAATGCCCGAGTGTGCTTTCTGCAAACGCAATGCAGATAACCACATCTTTATCGATATTTGTTCCTTTGACGACATCTTCTCGGAATGCTACATGTCTGTATGTTCCTACACCGTATCTTATGAGGAATTGACTCTCTCTTTTTACCAGCGTATCTCCTGTCATCAATGTAAGATCGGTGATATCTATAGTCCTTGCATATTTATCTCTGAGATATTTGATTTGATATCATTCAGGTAATACGTCTTTGTTTTTTACTATGCTTGCATCTAAGATCTCGAATGGATCCCACGCAATACCGTCCTTGAAGATACTGAAGGTGAGATTCGCTCATTTAGAGATGAATCCTGCACCTCTTGTTCCTGGTTCTCCTCAGCTATATCAGATAAGCTGACCTCTCCTGACGATATCTCATGGTTTGACTATGCTTGAATTGATGTATTGATACACCGTTACGTAACCATCGGTATGGACGATCATCATTCGATTTATTCCTATGGAATCGTTGTTTGCTACAAAATAAACGATACCGTCACGGGCTGCATATATCGGTGTTTTCTGCTCCGCTTTGATTTGTATACCTATGTGTGGTACTCCGTATTGCTTTTGGAATTCTTCATCTCCGAAATAGGTCTGGATTGTCTCGATAGGATATATCGGCCAAGCTAACGGATACGCGTTGTTGTCGTTCTTATATTTATCGAGTGTAGCTAACTTTTTTTCCATATCGAAATCTACCTTATACACTCATCTTTTGATATCTTTCACAAATTCTGATATCTTAGTGTAGACGTCTTTTGTGCTTTCGAAGAAGTTATCTATCGTCAATTGTCTCTGTGTCTTGTCATTTTGATACAATTTCATGAATTGGAGCAGATAGTTCTTCTTTTGTTGCAATTGCTCTATTTCATTCTGGTATTCTTCTATGCTCGCCTTAGCTTGAGATTTCAATTGGTTTAATTTTTTGATTGTCTCCAATTGCTTATCTTCATTGATTTGGAAATCACTCATAAGCTCGTTAAGCTGAAGCATCATCGATTGTACCATATGATCGTTGGCTAATGTCAGAGGAATGTTGTCTGAATTGATCAATAGCTTGATATCATCGATGCTATTTGTTTCTTCGTTGTAAAGTTTGTTGTCCAATTTGTAGATGAAATTTGCAAAATCTTCTATGTATTGTTTCGTATCTACCATACCTGATCTTGATGCTTGTATCTCTTTGTAGGTGAGTATCATGAGCTTTTTGTATGTTTCTATCTTCTTTAATTGTTCTGCTATGGTGTCTGTCGTAGTGTTGATGGTTTGGATCACTTTCACTATTTCATTTCTTGTAGTCCTGTATTTATCGGAGATAGCGTTGTCTGCCCCTCTTTCTTGTTCGTCAAGTGCATATAACTCTTTTATCAAGTCATCAAGATTCCCTTTGAGCGCTTGCACATCGGTCATTGCGCCCTGTACGTCAAAATCAGCGACTTCGCTTGATATGTCGCTAACTTCTTGTGCGGTACATAGATTTATGCTTCCTAGTAACAGCATAAGTATTCCTAATCCTAGTTTCTTTTTCATGATGATAGAGAGAATATAAATTACAGTACTATTATATTCCGAAATGCTAAAATGACCAAAAAAACTGGCTTTGTTTACCAGTTTTACTTGACAAAATCGCTTATTTGTGTCCTAAATAGTGTCTATGAACTTTTTTTGTGAATGTCTGTGAGATTCGATGCATCGAATTTCTTGATGAAGAACGGCATCAGGAGCAGTACAAATCCAAAGAAAAAGAAGCTTATCTTGGTCCCTATCTTGCTTGAGAAATAGTCGGTCGTGATCATGATGAGGAAAATGATGATACTTGTCATGATTCCGTATGCGACGGATCCATATTCTTTTCTATGATCGTCTCCAATATGGAAGAAATATCTTCCTTCTAGGAGATTGACGGCGATACCGAAGAATACCCCGATACAGAATCAGAAAATATTCAGCGTGATGAAATATTCGTATTTGTTGATTATATGCGGGAAATATATCGTAGTGAGACCGAATATAATCGTGAATATCATAGCTATCAGCCTTCTTTTCTTCTTGAAAAATACCGAAATCATATGACCTACGATCGCTCATGTGAATCACATTACGATGATGATGATCGAACTTGTTGTTGTTCTCTGAAAAAAATCGATTCCTATCTCCAGCATCTTCTGTCCTATAGCTGTGGATATGGCTCGCAATGCGCCTATAGGCAACAGTAATCGTATATATTTTTTAGCCATTCCTAGAATGTTAGGAATCGCTGTCTTTATTGTTGTGTTGAATTTTTTGCTTTCAAACTCTTTGTCGTAATCCAAGATCATCGTCAGTATGCTTGAGATTATCAATATAACTATGATAAACTGGAACCCTTGTGCTCATCGTGCATCGAATACGGCGAATCCCATATAGCTTCACAAGAGTATACCAACCAATATCGCGATATTGATGATGCCGTTGATCTTCGCTTCTCCATGATGTGATTTTTGGATCTCTATACTTAGGATAATGGATTTAACGACTAGCCAGAGACTGTAGCTGAATCCTATGATACTGACGAGCGTTACGAATATCCGGAAAGGGTAGTAACCGAGTGCGTTCCCTATTGCAAGACAAAGCACTGCTATCAGTCAGGCGAAGAGCGTAATATTCTTCTTGCGGAAGGCATATGCGAGCGATCCTCCTACGAGATAAGCAATCATCCCTCCTAGACTGAGATATCCTGCGATCTGCTCGAGGCTGATGTTCGTTTCCTTGAGATATGATCGGAGAAAAAATTTGAGCATTGAAATAAATACGCTTCGGAGAAATGTTATCGCTATAAATGTTATGAAATTCTTATTTTTCATTCTCATGTTATTTTGCTAAAAACGTTTTTTTCATCGTTTGAGCTAATTTTGTATATGCTTTATCTTCTAACCATTTGCGATTTTCCGGTGATTGCTTCTTTTGTGATTCTATATGTACACCTACATTTGCTAAAAGATGAATGTGAAGATGATTCACGGATTTTTTGATTATTTGATCTTTTGTCAGTCCATCTCTGAGCAGTAAGTTCACTCCCTTATATTTTTTGTGAAGCTTTTTTGCTCGGATATCTATGAGTTTGTGCATTTCCAAAAGCTCTGCGTGATTGAGTGTTGTGAGCATGTTTACATGCCTTTTGGGTATGATAAGGATATGATCTTTGCTGTATGGTGCACGAGCAGGGATTACCATAAAATATTTCCCTTCTTGCAACATGTGTTCTTTTGTTTCGTGACAAAATGGACAATGGTGGGCTTTCTCGTTTTTTTTGACAATGGTTATGTATCTCATGGCTTCCTTAGTGGTAAAAAAAACGTGTATACTATAAAAAATTATCTTTTGAATGCAAACGGAGATAAGATTCCTTTTCTTGGCTTTCTTCCTTATTTTTTTATATCTCTATGATACTATCCCGGATATCCATCTGCTGTATTTGTTGGCTATGGGTGATGGTATAGAATTTCATTTCTCTCTGTTTGACGAAATCTTCTAACATATCCGCTACTTTGCCTACCGTATCGGCATCGAGATTATTGATTGTCTCATCGAGGAAAAGGATAGGGGAGTTGATATATGAGGAAATGGCAAGCATTCGGATAAGCTTCAATATGATTCTTTGCCCTCAGCTCAAGCTTTTGGTATCTCTTTCTCCTTTGCTATCTATGATTTTTGCTTCCAATTCCACTTTTTCCGCATCACTCTTATTGAGCTGTAAATTGATTTGGTAATCGACTATTTGTGCCAAATAACTATTGATGATGTCATTCAATATCGGCAGATGGTCTTGCAGTACGAGTAATAATAATTCCTTGGAAAAAATATTGTAGAGATTTCCGAGTATGGTTTCTTGTTCCTGCAGTTTCTGTGTTTCCAATTGATGTTCCTTGAATTCTTCGATGAGGACTTGAATATCGTGATGTATTTGCTTCATGAAGAGGTGGTTTTTTTCTATCTGTATGATCGCTGCATAATTTGATTGCTCTTTCTGTGCTTCTAGCTTTTTCCATTCGTTCTCTTTTTCGGCGATGGTTTTGACGATCTCTTCGGCTTGTTTCATTGCTGTCTCCTTCTGGGTTATCGCTTTTTGCAGCTGTAGCTTCCGCTCTTCGGCTTTTTTGCTCTCTTGCTCCATGACGGTAATCTGCTGATCGAACTGCTTCAGTTCTTTTTCGCTAGAAATATATTCGCTGTATGATTTCTCTATAGTTTTGTAGTCGATCTCGTTCAGGAATGCTTTGATTGCTTCTATCGATATTTCGGCATCTTTCTGCTCTTTCTGTAATGTTTCGATCTTCTTGGTATCTTGCTTTACTTCCATAGCGCTCAATGACTTTATTTCTGCCGTCAATCTTTTGATTTCTGATTCTACCTGTTCCTGTTGGTTGACGATGGTAGCTTTCTGTGATTCCAACTGTTCAAAATTCTTGCTGTTGATAACTTTGATAAATGGACAATCTGCGTTGATTTTCTCACATGCGAACTTGGCTTGTGTCTCTATGCTCTTTTCCATATCGCTTAACATTTTTTTCACTTTTTTTAGCTGATCCTCTTGGACGGAAATTTTCTCTTCGAGATGTCTCGTTTGGGTCTTCATCTTTTCCACTTCGTTTTTCGCTTGCAATTCCTCGTTCTGGATCTGTGCATAAATATGCTTCATAGTTTCATTAAGTGTTTTTCCTTTGCTTATGAGACCTTGGACTTCGAGATAGGTATTCGCTATGGTAATCTCGGATTCCTTGCTGATGTGGTCGCTTCATTCCTTTTCCATGAAGTTCCATATCTTTTTTTTCGGTAATTGATTTTCATAGCTTTCCAATTTCTCTGATATCTCTTTCTTCTGCTTTTTGGTCGTTTCGATCTTCTTTTCGTCGATGCTTGCTATCCTGTTTTCTAGCTCGCTGATGCTCTTGGTAAGCTCATTTTCTGCTCATTGCGTTTCTTTCAATCTTTTCTGTTCGTCCTTTATCTGTTCCTGTATTGTCTCTAGTTGATGTTGCAATTTCTGTGCTATTATTTTTTCTTTGTCTACATATTCCTGTAATTTTTCTTCCCGTTCGTTCGGAAAATCCTTCAGCGAAAATTCGTTGATAGTCACTTTCTCTTCGATCATCCTTCGTTCGTCGAAGAAGATTTTGTAGTGCTTTGTATCTATGGTTTCTCATAATAATTGTTCCGTAGCTCCGAATGTCGAGAGGTAGTCTTGGACCTTGTTCTGGAGTTTCCTGTCGTAAGAAGAAAGATCAGTCTTTGATTTTATCTTGTATCGGATCTCTCTTTTCTTGTCCGCCAGCACATCCTTCGCTTCGTCTATTCATAGTAAGTTGAAAACGTTTTTTAGTATGGTTAGCCTTTCGATCGGTGTCAGTTCGAAAATATTGTCTGAGTCCTGCATAAGGAAAATCGTATTCATGATGACTTCTCTGGGAGGCAGGAATGTTTGCAGGTTCTGTTGGAGATCTGTCTCGTTCTTGAAGGTGATTTCGTCACGCTTCAATCCATTCTGTTGTTTCAATATATCTTCGATATCTATGTTTTGTTCCAATGGTGCATGCGTCTCGAAATCAGGTAAAGTTCATTCGAGCGTATAGAGTTTGGATTCACAAGATTCCTTGACCTTGCTTTTCTTGATATTTCTGACAATGAAATAGTATATGCCGTTTACTTCTACGATGAGCTTGATGAATCCTTCTTTGGATTTTGTGTTTAGGATATGTCTTGAACTATATTTGTATAATCCGTAGATAGGTCCGTCAAAAAACAGGAAGCTTTTCCCTGATCCGATAGGCGCTTTTATCAGCATCTTTCCTTTATTGAAAAAAACGCTCAGGGTTCTGTCCTGGAATGGGCCGATATTTTTGTATGAGATGGCTATCAGATTGAGCAAGTTTGTTAGTTTACTTAATAAATGCTTTGGCAACAATATGATAATCTCTATTCTTTTCAAGATATTATATTTTGCTCCGCAGGGATACTTTTGGCTGGCCGCCCCGCAGCTACGTTCGGGGCAGGCGCCAGTATCCAAAACGGCCTTTTTTTTGTGACTATTTTCGCCATTAGCGCAATATCACGTATTTTCTTTGCTCATGTTCTGCTAATTATCCCTCATCCCACCTTACGGTAAATGGGATTTCGGGATGACGCGCTTGACCTATTGTTCATGCTGATAGATTAATGACTCAAGTTATTTTATATACTATATATAGTATGTCAATCCTTTTGGTTGGGGATTTGGGTAGTTATTTTGTCTTTTTTATCATTTACGGATATAATGAGATGTGTATTTATATCTCTTACGTTGATATGTATTGATTACATGAACATTATGTGACTCCAGGGCCAAAGCGCTCATTTTTCCGCGAAATCAGAACATTTGCACTGATTTTTGTCGCCGTGTTTGTGGGGATATTGGTGTTTACGAATCTTAACCTCTTTGCGTATAATTTTCGTGCTCTATTTGAAAAGGAAATACAGCCTACCGCACCTATTGCTACTGCTCTCGTCTCTGAAAATAATGATATCTCCACTATTGTAGATGAAGAAGAGAAAAATAGCGTTGAAATCCAGTGACTGCTCAAAAATTATCAGAAGAGCGCTGATGCAAATACGCTTGCTCCTTCTACGGAAGAGCTTCTTCAATCGCACTTGATAGATTATAATTTTTCTTTCAATACCATTCCTCCTGTGAATAGGCTTTTAGTCCCTTCTATAGGTCTTGATGTTCCTATTGTCACTGCGGAAAATAAGGACGCTACGGATTTTACCAAGGCTGATTTTGATGAAGAGCTGGATCAATGAATCGTGAAATATCCTACGACACCAGCGCCAGGAGAAGAATGAAATACCTTGCTCTTTGGTCATACAAGTTATGTTGTGCGAAAGGATAATCCTTATGGAACTATTTTCAAAGATCTTCCTAAACTCAAAGATAGCACATTGATCCAAATCCTTTGGGAATGAAATCTCTATGAATATAAAGTTGTCGATCTTTTCATTGTCAATCCTAAGCAAGTACCTGCACAATATATGACGTATCAGAACGCATGAGGAAGCTACATTACCTTGATGGGATGCTATCCCTTGTGAACTGATAATAAGAGAATTATGGTCGTAGCAAAATTGATAGAGGAATAGAATGTAGAATTCAGAATTCAGAGTTCAGAATGAAAGTATTTGTATTATTATGAACTATTGTAATTTTGTAGGAAAAGAGTATAGATAGGGCAATCGAAATGTAGTTTTCATTATGGACTTTCTTCGAGAGTCCTTTTTTGTTTTAATTGTGCTAAAATTATATCAATGACTATCAGAAATATTGCCATCATCGCTCACGTCGATCATGGAAAGACGAGCTTGGTCGATAAGTTGCTTACTCAGTCAGGAACTATGAAAATGGCTGAGGATCAGGATCTTATTATGGATAATAATGATCAAGAAAGAGAAAGAGGGATTACCATCTATTCCAAGAATACTTCTGTCATGTATAATGGCAATGTAATCAATATCATCGATACTCCAGGACATGCTGATTTCGGTAGTGAAGTGGAAAGAGTATTGAAGATGGTCGATAGCGTATTGCTTGTGGTAGATGCGTATGAAGGACCTATGCCACAGACGAAATTCGTGCTCAAAAAATCTTTGGAGCTCGGATTGAAACCGATTGTCGTCATTAATAAGATCGACAAAGATACTGCAAGACCTACCTGGGTAATCAATCAACTGTTCGATCTCTTTTTTTCATTGTGAGCGACTGATGAACAAGCGGATTTTCCTATCATCTACTGCAGTGCCAAAGGCGGATATGCGTTCGATGATATGAAGGATTTTGAGGAAGCAAGGGAACACGGGAATATCATTCCGATATTTGATATGATAGAAAAATTTGTCCAACCTGCAGCAGATTATTCTGACAAACCTTTCCGTATGCAGATCGTCAATCTCGGATACGATGATTTTATCGGAAGACTCGGTATCGGAAGAGTATATGAAGGAACCGCAAAGCCGTGACAGGAAGTGGTTGTTTTCGATAACGACGGGAATAAGAGAAAAGGAAAAATAACGAAGATATTCACTACGCTTGGACTTTCTAGGATAGATGCCCAAGAGGCAAAATGCGGCGATATCGTTACTATTGCGGGTATTCCGAATATTTTTGTAGGAGAAACCGTTGGTGTAGAATGATGTGAACCGTTCCCGCCTATCAAAGTGGATGCACCTACGTTGACGATGGATTTTCTCGTCAATGATTCTCCGTTTGCTGGCAAAGAAGGAAAACTAGTCACGTCAAAAAATATTCAAGAGAGATTACACAAGGAACTACAAACTAACGTTTGATTGGAAATCGATTTCGACAAATGAGGAAATAGATTCGCGGTTTCCGGCAGGGGAGAGCTTCATCTTTCCGTGCTTATCGAAACGATGAGAAGGGAATGATTTGAACTTCAAGTCTCTGCACCGCAAGTTATCTTCAAAGAAGAACATGGAAAAAAGCTCGAACCGATTGAACAGGTTATCATCAATGTAGAAGATGGATTATCTGGAACTATCATCGATATGGTCGCTAAGAAAAAATGACAGATGACCAATATGAGTTCGGTGAACGGCATCACTATGTTAGAATTTGAAGTACCGACGAGAGGATTACTCGGATTCAGATCTCAATTTATTCTCGTCACCAAGGGAGAGGGAATCATGTATAGTTCATTCTCTCATTATGGTCCGTACAAGGGTGATATCCCCAAAAGAACTACAGGATCCATGATTAGTATTGAAAACGGTAAATGCATGAAATACAGTATCCGAAAACTACAGGAAAGAGGCAAGATATTCATCCTTCCCCAAGCAGCTATGTACGAAGGAATGATTGTCGGAGAAAGTGCAAAGCCAGGTGATATGACAGTTAATCTGACGAAAAACAAACAGCAGACCAATGTCAGAGAAAGCGGTAACGATGAGGCGATGAGATTGGAACCTATCATTCCGTTGACGTTGGAAGATTCGTTGGCATATATCGCTACCGATGAATATGTAGAAATTACTCCGAAAAATATCAGATTGAGAAAGGTCTATCTGACCGATTCAGAGAGAAAAAAACATGGAGTCAAATGATAAAAAAAAGCCCGGAAGGGGATTCTGTATAACGTTCGCGACTTGGCTGATGTCGGATAGTCTGTTGTCGGATTGTCTATCTTTTTATGATTAGAATGGAGGAGATTTAATGTACAAAAAAATAGGCCCTAGGGGCCTATATTTAAGGTGTTACCTCTTCAAATAGAAATTTTAACCATATTCCTTCTCGATATATTTTACCTCTAGAAATCATTCTACATAAGTCTTCAATCGCATCATTAGGTGTTTTTGCCGATTTTGATGAACATTCTTGAACTTTAGGTTCATGTGTGTTGTCTCTCATTGCGGGTGTATATCCGAAAGGTTTTTTATTTTCTTTGCTTACTAATTTTGCTTCCCACTCTCCTTTATAACATGATTGGGTAGTAATGACATCTGCTCCTATCATAGATAGATACATATCGAGTGATATTGATATGTCGTGAATTCTTATTTTTTTACTTTTCATTTTTTATTTCCTCCATTATTTTGTTAATATTTATGATTTCTAATAAATACCTTATATATTCCGTAATAAAAGTCAATACCAACTTTTTCATTAAAATCTTTATTCTGAAAAAATCAAAAAGGTTCCGTTTTATTTACAAAAAGTGTCTGTCCGACAACGTTCGCTTCTCATCTGATGTCGAAAATGTATAGTAGAGTCTATTGTCGGATTCGTCGACTTTTTGTTGCTTATATGTAAGAGAGTCGAGATTTACCTGAGTTTAGGGTAAGAGAAATATTAACTTTTTCAATTATAAAAAAAGCCGGATAAACCGGCAATTAATAATGCTCTATAATCATCTCTTTAGATTTCTGGTAAAAATGATCTTTTTGTCGTTTAGTATGGATACTTATGGATAGGTTAAAAAAGCTTCCCTTACCTTTTCGTAACAAGTGTTATCTTCTTTATAGCCATTAGGAATATTACGACAACTTACTGATGCAACAAATCTGCCCCTACCAAGAAAGCTAATATAATAATCATCTTCTGGCGCTTTAGGAACATCTCTACGTAATTCTTCCATAACTACTTCCAAATAGCTAAAGGACAGACTATTATTACTATCACGACCTCCAAAAAAAATGAGAGCCTTTTCGTGAACTGAATCAAATATTTTATTCATTTTTATTTCTCCTTTTATTTTAGTTAATATTTATGTTTTCTATAATATATTTATTATATTTTTACTATAAAAAGTCAATATCTTTTTCTTATAAAAAATTTCCACTTTCTGCTCCTTGCTTTCAAAAAAGATAGATCTCTGACAACTAGCTTCTGTGTAACATCGGAGCTGTGTCGGATGCAGGCTCGAAGTGTCGTCATAGAGGTGGTAATGGTACAAAAAGCGACATAAGATTGGATATAAGGTACTTAAATGGGGCGGATTGTGCGATTTCGTTATTTTTGGCTA
>CAZJMP010000027.1:0-14970 GCA_964547365.1 uncultured Candidatus Peribacteria bacterium
AGAAATTCTGGTAGAGATAACCCGACAACTGCCATCATAAATGCCAATCAGGTTCACAATGGTATTCATTTTGCGATCAATGCTTGGACGATAGGAATCACACTCGTAGCATTAGCGTACATAGGAATTCAGACAATTACCGCGATAGGTACAGCGAACGGATTATTTTTGGTGATATACTGTTCAAAGAATCCCGTAGGTACGAATCCATGGATTGCCGCACCGACCCCCACTCACAATAAGATATATGGAGTGACTTTCTTGGTAATACTCCACGCCTCTGTTGTAATCTGTCTAAGCCTCTCTTTCCAAAGAATCTTTATCTCCTGCTGATAACTCATATCAATATTATTTCTTTTGGCCTGAATAAAATCAGCGAGATATTTTTCCAATTTGAGTTTTCCCAAGAATCGTCAGCCGACTATTCCCATCACTATACCGCTAATCATATAGATTGCGGTAACCTTTATCCCGAAAATTCCCAGGAACATCGCTATGGCAACTTCATTAACCAATGGTGAGGTGATCAAGAAAGAAAAAGTAACACCCAAAGGAATCCCTGCTTTGAGAAAACCAACAAATAACGGAATCGATGAACAGGTACAGAAAGGCGTCACTGCCCCGAACATGGATGCGAAAACATATTCAAGTCAGAATAATTTATTTCTTGCAAGAAAATCCCTGATTTTCTCTATCGGTAAATACGAATTCAATAACGTCATAAGCCATGTAATCACCAAGAGAAGCAAAATGATCTTGATGCTGTCATAGAGGAAAAAATTAAGCGCTTGAGCAAAATGCGTTGTCGCCTGTAAATTAAGTACGGTGTAAGTAAACCAGTTAATGAGATGTTCTATTCGTGTAAACATGAGAGAAGGAACAAACTAAATTATTCACAATGACATCATCCACAGCATCATTCATCGGCATCACAATGGTCGCCTCAACAACATCAACCAGGATGTTTTTGTATATCTTGCAAAATATCCAGCATTTCCTCTGGTTCTGGAGATCATCCTGCAAGTACCAGCATATCATCGACAATCAACGCTGGCAATGTCATAATATCATATTCCGCTATTTCCGCTACATCATCTATTTTGACAATTTCATAATCAATATTCAATTTCTTTGCAGCATCTTCTGCTGTCTTGTAGAGAAGTTTACATTTGGGGCATCATGTCCCGAGGACTTTGATAAGCATCATAAACAATTACGAATTAAAAATTATGAATTATTAACAATCTCTTGTTTTTTCGTATTCACGAATCTGAACATGATCATGATAATCACGCCGATAGCGAATGCAAATAAGAAGGTCGCCTGAGGGGAAATTTTATCCCAAAGCAATCAGAGAATATATCCACCTGGAAGGGAGACTATTCCGATAGCGGTATGGAACAATCCCAAAGCCGTTCCTTTCTGGTTTTTTTCCGCAAGATCCACCACAAGTGCCCTTTCGGTTCCATCGATGATAGCAAACACCACACCGAACAGGACGAAGAAAAATAACACTCGTCCGACTTGAGTCACCAATGCCAATCACAAAGTCACCACAAGAAACAAACTATATGCTATCCGCAGCATCTTTTTCCTGCCGATACGATCAGAAAGAATGCCCAGCGGCGTAGAGACGATCGTATATATTCCGTAGAATAAGACATAATAGATGATAGCCCTTTCATCGCTCGCTCCGACGCTTTTCGCTTTCAGAAGCAGGAATGCATATCAGAAATTCACCAATCAAAACAATGCTGCGACTGCGATAAAGAGTTTGAGATTTTTTGGAAGCATCCTGATCGACATTCCCAATCATGGGATCTCTATTTTTTCTTTGACTTTGAGATGCTTCCGATGACGCTCTTTTTTTATCTCTCTTGCCTCTTTGACGAAAAATATCGCCAATACTGCTATCAATCCTGGAACAAATGCGAAGATAAACAATTTCTGATATCCCAGATACGGAAATAATATCAATGCCAAAACAGCTCCCAATACCGATCCGGTTCCATCCATTGCCCTTTGGATTCCGTAGGCTTTCCCCATAAATTCCGGTGCGGTAGCATCTGCTACCAATGCATCTCTCGGTGCATCCCTCAACCCTTTCCCTATTCTTTCGATAACTCTGAATACGAGTACGATAGGCCAAGATTTCGCTAACGCGAAGAGCGGCTTAGTAATCGTAGAGAAACTATAGCCTATGATAACGAAAATCTTTCTTTTCTTGAATTTATCTGACAGATATCATGAAAACACTTTCAACAACGCTGCTGTCGTATCGGCTGCACCTTCTACGATTCCGATAATGGTTGCACCCGATCAGAGACTTGTAAGAAATAATGGAATCAATGGAAATACCATCTGCGAGCTCAAGTCGGTAAGCAGAGAGACAAGTCCGAGTACAAGGACGTTTCTTGAGATTCCTTTGATAAAGTATTTCCGATTCTTCATGAGTTTTTTATTTTCATACAAATTAAAATCGATTGATCTTTTTCTTCTCTATAATTTTCAAAAAGATATAGAGAACAAAAACAGCATAATGTCCTGCATATTCTCAGAAGTTAAGGAACGCAAGATGAAACAGTGCAAAAATCAATGCAATATATGCGCTGTATTGGATCAGTTTCCGATTCTTTTTAAAAAGCCTGATAGAAAAATTATTTGAAGTGATATATCCTATAAACAACATCAACAATCCTATATATCCTGACAATAATCGGAAATTTTGTCGCTGATTTCGTAAAGAATACGATATGTTCATCCAGTTCACTATCCACATGCCTGCATGGACGAAAATCAAAAGGAATGTAGTGATGCCAAGCTGTCTCCTCCGTTTCATGCCGAGTCCTGCAGTGAAATAGATTATACTCAAAAACATTTTCCATAATCATTTTGCTCCCCTGCCCTTGATGGTCTTGAGATAGTCCCGCAATCATCAGAACGTAATGAGTTTCAATTCAGAATATGGCATTAGTATCATAAATACGGGTTTCACGAGTAATGTTATCCGAAGTAGATTCATCCCCACATTAGCGAATCATTCATTGAACTCATTTCAAAAAAGAGCGAATGCTTGTGGATCAAAGTAAGAAACTACGACAATAACGATACTTATCAAGGTAACGACGAGATAATAGAGCATCATAAACCATCTATGAGATAAATCCTTTTTCCTTGAGATAATCGAAACCAAGATATCTGATATTAAAATCATTGAGTACATGGCCATCGCTATTCACATACACTCACGCTTCTATACGAGAGAGCAACCTCTCTAACTTTTCAAGATTCGTTCATCATACCCTGAGATACGAACAATTTATCTCTACAGGTATATTGTATTGATTGAGTACTCCAGCCACAGCATCCACATCCAAATATTCCGACGTCTTCTTCTGACAGATATGACCTATAAATTTGATTTTATCATGATATTTATGAATAGCATTGATGTACGCTTGAGTGATATTTTCCCGTTTTCCTTTGTACGTCTGTGGATGGCAGACAAGTATGCAAAAGTCGCTTTCTTTGCCTTGAATATCAAAACAGCAATTCCCCTCTTCATCCAAAAGATCTCATTCCACACCAAATATCACCTCCACATCATTATGAACATTTATTCGCCTCCTGATGGTAGTTCTTCGATTTTTCAACGCCAATCATTGAGCATCTATCAATGCCTGGCTATGATCGGTAATCGCTATTTTCTTCATTCAAACTTTGCCAGCATATTGCACTATCTCGTCGATAGTATTGAATCCATCAGAGTAATTGAGACTATGGAAATGATAATCTTCGTGAATTGTGTTAAGTACTTTGACCATAATACAAACCAATGAAAAATTAAAAATTGATAATGAATAATTTAGGATTTTATCTTATTATAAACTATTGTAGTTTACCATAATATATTTCAGTAAAATCCATCGTTGTTAATTGTTAGTTATCCCTCCTTCGAGGACAAGTCACTGTTAGTTAATTTTTAGTTATTTCGTATCCATCTTTGGTATCTTTTACCTGGAATCATAATGCAGTGATCTTGTTTCTGAGTTCATCAGCCAATGCGTAGTCCTTATTTTTCTTCGCTTCTATTCTCTGGTCTGCAAGAGAAATTACTTCAGCAGGAATGTCTATTTTCTCTTCCTTAATCTCTTCGAAAAGCCCAAGCTTCAAGAAATTCTCTTCCAATCGGGTAAGGATTGCATACGCATTTTCTGTTCATGAAGTTATTGCGCTTTGTACGGTAGCCAGCAATTTCGGTGTATTCATATTATCACAGATCGCTTCCATGATTTGTACATACAGTGGATCGCTTTCAAAATCTTTCTTATCTTTGACGATCTTTTTGCCTTGGAGCTTTTTTGCAAGTGATTGTCTAGTATTTTTCGCTGCTTCTAATGCATCCCAAGTAAAATTTTGGAAGTTTCCGTATTGCGCCATGAAGTAGAAATACCTCAAATCCAATGGTGAAAATCATTTATTTTGGAGATCGGTCAAATTGTAAACATTACCTAATGATTTACTCATCTTACCGCTGTCGACCTGAAGGAATTCGTTATGAATCCGATATTTCACTCGAGGATGAACGTCAAATCCACACTCAGACTGAGCTATCTCATTAGGGTGATGGATGGTGATATGATCAGCTCCTCCATGATGGATATCAAATTGATTGCCTAAATATTCACTGGACATTGCGCTACATTCGATATGCCGGCCAGGGAATCCTTTTCCCCATGGCGAGTCTCGCTCCATCTGTCTCTGTTCGTTGATCGGAGAAAATTTTCGTAGAGCAAAATCAGTAGGATGTTTTTTTCCTCCCATCTCTACTCTTTCTCCCGCATTCAGATCAGCCAAACGTTTCTTATAATTCGATCCCATGAGCTCTCCATAATTTTCTACTTTGCTGGTATCCATATAGATTCCATCTCCTTCGACAACATAGGTATATCATTTTTCTTCCAAGGTTTTCACTAAATCTATCTGCTGTTGAATATGTTGTGTCGCTCTCGGCATCACATCGAACTCATCGATATTGAGTGATTTCATTCCTTCCTTGAAAATTTTTTCATATTTCTGAGCCACGTCCCGAGCAGAGATTCCTTCACGTTTTGCTCACTTCTCAAGCTTATCTTCTCCTTCATCGGCGTCTGATGTCAGATGTCCCACATCGGTAATATTCATGACTGCTTTTACGTTGTATCCGAGTAATTTTAAAGTATTCCTAATCAAATCAGCCGTGAATGTCGCTCTATAATTTCCTATGCTAGGATCCCGATATACCGTAGGTCCGCATGAATACATTCCTACGAAATCTTTTTTCGGACCCTTGTAGTTCGGATCTTCCATCAAAGGGATAAATTCTTCCTTTTGGCGTGTGAGTGTGTTGTAGACGAATAATTTCATCGCAGCAATCAAAAAAATAAAGTCATGTATAGTAGTAGCAAAGCAGCTAAGAATTTCAAACCAAAAAAAGAGGTGAAGAAAAACTTCACCTCCATAATTTTTTTACCGCGTTGGAACACAAGGGATTTCGATGTAATATACATCTACTCCGTTGATCTTTCCTTGTTTGGTTTCGTAATCCGCAGGATTACCTAACGGGAATCCTTCTTCCGGGCAAGAAAGAAGATTTTCATACCTCTTCTGTCCCTGATCCTTACGGACGGATTTCATGACCATATCATAATCGGCATATTGTGCACGCATCATTTCATTGGTCTTATTGAATCTCGTTATCGGGTCCAGTTTATTCCAGTCTGTTATGGACATGGATTTGTCTTTGGGCCCTTCAGCATAGGCTTTGTACCAGCAGGTGATCCTGATCTGAGCGCTGCATTCGCAGTGCCATGGATCTTCAGGATCGGGTGTCGTAGGCAATTTATATATTTCTACTTCTTGCCACAACTGTCTCGTTCCATCTGTCCACGCACTCGGACCACCTAAAGTAACGGTCAGGTACGCTTGAACTTTGCTCAGCCACCACTCCCAGAATCTTTCGTCCTGTTCATAGATTTCTGCAGGAATACAAAGACGCATCTTTGTGAATGATTTGTCTTTGTCATAGTCCCTTCTCAGTTCAAGGTACTTCGTGATAATGGTTGCCAATTCTCCGGTCTTGGGAGGTACCGTAGTATCAGGCATGAATTCCTGATGATAGGTGTCCAGCCATACCCGCCAGGCTTTGTCGGCCGTGGGCGTATAACCGCCGGGACCGTGAACCTGAATCACCTCATCATCCCATGTAACGTACTCCTGAATCGTGGTACGTATCTGGTCGATCTTTGGGAGAATAACATCCTTATGCTTGTTATTCAGATCAACCATAACGTATTGTTCTTTAACCCACAAACGATCCCACCAACTAAGCTGGAGTTGGTCTTCTTTTTTGCAGCCACCTATGACCACAAGAAAGACAATTGCGAAAAGTGCAATTATTTTTTTCATATTCTTTAATTTTGTTTATATTCGTTTTTTACTTCTTTGTTTCTTATTACGGACTTTATTTATATTCTGTAAAAAGTCAAGCTTAATATCAAAAAAACATGCTTTTGAGCTAAAGATTGATTTTGGACTGATTTTCCATATATAGACGACGAAACGCCCAAGTACAAAAGCACTGGAATACCATCGTTTAATCGTTTAGTCGTTTAGTTATGCTTGATTTCGGTATCCTCGGCAACAATGCCAGGAACCTCCTCTACATCAAAAAATTCAATGATAAAAAAGGCATCCGTCTCGCAAACAATAAATTGCAGACGAAAGATTTTCTTATAGAGAGAGGCATACCGTTTGCCAAGACGTACGGCATCATTTCCAATCGCAAGGAACTCTATGAATTTGATTTTTCCTATCTCCCGAAAAAGAATTTTGTCGTGAAACCGAATCAATGAAGTAAAGGGCAAGGGGTCTATATCGTCAAATATCTCGAAGAAGAGCATCCAGAGAACCAGTCTAAAGAATCCAATCATATTCCTAAGAACCGATTCCAAAAGCAAAAGGATCGTATACAAAAAGTTTTCTTTCAGCGCTTTGAACAGCATCATGTAGGAACCTATCAAATTTGAGATGAAATCCTGACAGATGAATGATTTAGAAGACGCTTACTCGATATCCTCGATGGAAAATATTCCATGACGCTTGGCGGAGACAAGATTATTGTAGAGGAAAAACTAGTGGCTGGGGAGCTTTTCAAGGATTTCTGTGAATTCTGACTAGCTGATATCAGAATCATCGTCTTCAATCTCGTCCCTGTAGCGACCATGATCAGGGTACCGACAAAAGAATCTTGAGGTAAAGCGAATCTCGCGCAATGAGGATTGGGATTCGGTATCGAGGTAGGTAGCGGCAAGATTACTTCTCTCCTCCGAAAGAAAAAAATCTATAAGACTAGATTTCCAAAAAGATTCGCACACTTTCAAAATAAAAAAATCCCCTATTGGAATGATATTCTCTTTCTTTCATCGAAAGTACAGTATTTCGTCAATCTTTGATATCTCGCACTAGATCGGGTCATCACCAACGAAGGTCCGAAATTATTGGAGATCAATGCAAGAGCATGATTGGAAGTCCAGAAAGTCAGCGATACCAAACTAAAAAAAACATTAGAGAAAATAGCTGATCTCAAGATCATCGATCCGGAAAAATGAGTAGAGATAGCAAAAAGCCTTTTCAGCCACGAAAAGTCTGATTTTATGAACAGTAAGATCCTGTATCTTTCTCAATATGGAAAGTTCATTATCAAAGACAAAGAAGAAGAGGAAAAACTCGATATCATCGTAGAAGTCGATCTGAATAAATCATGAAATTATATGTCCCAGAAATTATTCGACAAAATCAAAGAAAACAAAAGGGAACGATACATAGATCTCTACGAAAATGAGATTGTGCTCAAAAAATCCAAATTTTCCATCCTCGAAAATCTTCCCGAAAATAAGATCATTTTAGGAAATAAAACTGCGAGTAATTATCTCGTCAAGCCTATCCATAAGACCTATGAAATAGTGGATATCATCCATTCCAGATATCTCGATACTTCAGAAATCAACGAACTCCATACTATTGACAACAGACTAGAGAAAATCAGCAAAAGACTGAATCTTTCTGCTAGATTAAGACCCATCAACTATTTCAGCGAGTTGGATAAATTTATCACCCTTCAGGGAAAATATAATCCTACTTTCCAATACAAACGACCAAAGGAAGAAAAATTATTGGAGACCAAAATAGAAATAGAGAAGCTTCAGAAACAATTAACCAAATTCAAAAGCCCTTTTGCGAGAATTTTTGTAGAGAAACTGGAAGAACTTGAACGAAGAAGATGCCTTATCCTGGCTTATAGCAAACAAGACTTCGAAAATATTGCGTTGTACAACAAAAAGCTATTTGGTGAATTCGATGAAGAACTATTGAGAATAGCAAAAGAAAAAGTATTCAGCTTCAATCAAGATAATCAGAAGCTTTTGGGAGACCCGCTGACCCTTTCAGAGATAGAAAAAACCATCGAAAAATATCTTGCAGAGAAAAAAATCTATTGAGTGGATATCGTGTTCAGCTATACAAATCTCTCAAGGATATCTGTGATCATGGGAAAACAGATCAAGATCAGCATTTCAAAACACGGAATATTCAGAGAAAAAGAACTATTATCGATATTGGCACACGAAATTGACACTCATCTCGTAAGACATTTGAATGGAATGAAATCATGATGGAATATCCTTAAATCATGAACAGCAAACTACCTCAAGGATGAAGAAGGACTCGCTATCTACAATTCAAGTAAGATACTTCCTGAAGAATATGAAAAAGATTCTATGTACAAAAAATATTACCTTGTAAAAGAGTCCGAAAACCATGATTTCAAGAAGACATTTGAGCTTTTGAAATTCCTGCACCCAGACAAGGATATCGAAAGAATCTTCAAATGAACATTAAGGATAAAAAAATGAATCATCTCTACCAACATCATACATCCAGGTACGGTATTTTTAAAAGACAAAGTATATTTGGAAGGATACAAAAACATCAAGAGATGGATGGAAGATTGAAAATTCAACGATAAAATATATAAGGGCAAAATTAAAATCAATGATTTAGATTATATCATATAAATGAAACTTATTATCCTCACTTCAAACAAAAATACTTATGCTGTTTCTAGACTCCAGGATGAAGCCAAAAAAAGAAATATCACCGTAGAAACATATAATTACAAAGATCTTTCTTGTTCTTTTGGGAAATGATCAATATTTTTTTCATCTGGGAAGAAAAAAATCTCATTTACAGGAGCATGCGTAAGAGCTTGAAGGCCACAGCTTTACAATATAAGAGATATGAGAATATACAATCTACTATTAACGTTTTTTTATCAGAACGATATACCTTTCATCAATAAAAAATTTCTTGAACGCCATATAGGGATTTCCCATAAAGCATTACAATATCTGATTCTCTCTTCATACACAAAGCACCTCATATTACCTACATTTTATTTTGAATCCAAGGAAGAACTAAAATCAAACCTCAGAAACATTTCTTACCCTATTATCGTAAAACCTGCAGATGGTTCGCTTGGAAGTGGCGTAAAAAAAATAGCAAAAAAGAAACAACTTGTAGAAATGTTTAAATATCTAGAACCAAGTAATTTCGTATTTCAAAAATACATTTCCAATACTGGTGATATCAGAGTCATTTATCTCTGATGAATCTATGTGGGCGCTATGATGAGACAAGGGAAAAATTGAAATATCGTCAATAATTTCTCCAAATGAGGCAATGTCACTGCCTATAATTTATCAGATCCCATCAAAAAAGAACTCACTGCTCTCGTAAAAAAAATCAATATAGATTATGTAGGCATAGATATCATCATCAAAGGATCATCATATCATATCCTCGAAATAAACCAAAATCCTTGATTTAAATGATTTGAACAATGTACTTGAATAAATATCGCAGAACGCATTGTCGATTTTCTCGCGAAGAAGAAAACACAATAATTTATCTTAGAATTTAGCCTTCATGAAATCTATACACATTAGTTCTCTAAAAGATCTATCCCTACTTCACAGATATGCTCACACCCAGGTTTTTGGCGTTTGAGTAACTGCATTTATGAGGATCATCCCAGCATTCTTGCTAAAAGACAAGTTTAGGATCATCTGTTACAAAAATAGTTTGGACCTCAATATCATTAAAAAAGATACCGACGTTTTTTGCCTTCAGCAACAAAAAAACTGAAGTACGATAGATAAACTCAATACTCAAAGCATTCTCCAGCATCCGAAAACAAGAGAATATTGCAAAAAACATCCTAAATCCTCACTTTTTGTCTACAAAAGCAATAGCGATATAGAAAAAGAGGCCAATACATTATGATATACCATTCTCAACAATATATCAGTCATCAGAGATGTTTTTGAAAACAAAAAAGAATTCAGGACAATTTTGGCTGCTATCGGCATACCGCCTATACCATGAGAAAATATACTACTCACAACTTTTCAAAAAAAGAAGTATGCCTATTTCCAAAGAAAATACTGAACAAAATTTGTCATACAGCTGCCAGACATCACAAATTGATGAGGACTATGAACATTTTTTATTCACGATAGCGAAGGATTCATAGCATTCCAAAAGAGAATCTCTTCTTGAACATACAAAAACAAAATTATACATTCTATCAATATCACTACATTTATTAATGGGACAAGCTCTAGCATTATTTGATGTGCTACGAAATATGGAACTCTTTCAAGCAGCATACAGACACAACTTATTGATATCCCTGAAGCGATACACCTCAAGAAATGATCATGACTCTTCTGTGGACACGATCGAAGCTATAAGCATTTTTCCCAATCGATTCAAAAACAAGCATCATCCATTGCTGAAAAATTATGAACGTATATGTATAAGCATTGATACAAAGGGATATTTTGACTAGACCTTCTCATAGATGAACAACAGGATAAAATATATGTCGTAGAATGTAATGCAAGATATACCTGAGCCTTCCCGATGATTTCACTTTTGGATATCCAAAAATGAGTACCTCCTATGGATACTTTTCATCTGCTTGAACATATGAATATCCCTTATACGGTAGATTTCAAAAAGATAAACAAACAATATAAATACAAAAAAAAAGGTAGCCATATCATCCTTTCCAACAAAGAAGAGCAGGAAATCGTATGCAAAAAGGATCTATTACCTGGCGTTTATACCTTTAAGGGCAATCATCTCTCCTATAAGAGACCTGGAATATGATATTCTGACCTCAAACAATCAGACGAATTTATCATCATCGATGGTAATCCAAAAAAATGAGAAAAAATCCGCGCTTTCAATGAACTCTCAAGATTCTGTCATCTTCTTTTCCCTGGGAAAATAGCGACAACTGAGAATACACTCACCAAAAAGACTAAAAACATCATCAATCACATATATACTACATTTATTTCATAATAATCTTATGAAATTCATAGCGAAACATCCAAAATATCTTTCACGAAAAGAACTGAATATGTTTTTTTGATTATTAGACCATCTCTCCCTCACTCCATCATTATGTATAGAAAAGATCAAGAAATGCCATATTATCTGACTCTGCATGGATCGCAACAATATTGTATGAATATCCGCGATAAAGCAGCCAAGAGCTTCATGGACCGAAACAGTTCAAAAAAATACAGGAATCCATCTTCCCAAGAACATCTTTGAATACTGATATATCTATGTATTACCTAGCCATAGATGACAATGAATCACAAAAAGAATTTACGCTCTTTTGCACAAAAAAATCCATTTTCCCGTTTATGCAATCACCAAATCCGATAATATCCCGATGAAAAAGCTTTTGGAGCAATTTGGATTCATCAAGGCAGGAAAATCATTCAAAAGCATTTTGGATGGGAAATATCTCGATTTCTTTCTCAAAACCCAATAAAATTTTGCTTTTTAGAGAACATGTGAGTATACTTATATTGTTTACTCATTATTTTGCTCTATGGGAAAAACCATCATAAACAAACCGTTACATCAAAGGGACTTCATACGATTTTCCGAACAGATCGATAGCATAAAAAAACCCATATCCTCAGCGTTGTGATGAGTTTTGGAGTACGAAAAAAACAATATCAATTACATTTCAAGCAAGCTATTCAACTCAAAAAACAAAATAGTCACCCAACAGGATATCGACAACGCGAAAATGTTTCTTACCCACTATTGCAACCAACTAAAAAGACTTAAAGAGGAATTGATAAATGATACTGGGCTCAATGAACCACAGAAAAAGCTCCTAATCAATACTATCCAAGGAAGCATCCTAAGGATTATTCTCCTAGAACACGCAATGTATCTCGAGGCTGAAAAATGAGGATATCCTCTGGATGAAAAGAAAAAAACAGAATGCCTAGAAAAGATCAATGAGATAGAAAGCATCATCTATGGACCCAGAGTCATCGACCAACCAGAAGAAAGAACGATAGTTATGACCAAACTTGACTATCTTTTTCAAAATAATAAGCATAAGCTACTCCCTGAAGAACAAAAGAAATTCGAAGAGCTTCTTTCCAAATTTCCTGAAAGAAACGCTACAGGAGAGCTACAGGAAGACAAAAACGCTTTGGGAGAGCTTCCTTTGATAGACATCTGTCATCTATTTCAGAAAATACTCAACATCTACGACATTCCTTCCAAGATCGTAATCATAGATAAAAATATCTCTCAAGAAAAAGACGAAAATGGTATTCTTTATCTTCCTTTTGAATACGACCAGAAAGCGCTTACAAAAGCGTATGAAAGACATAACATCAAAAAAACATTCAAAATCACCCTCGATCCTAGAGTATCTTGATTCGGAATCAAAGAATATTCGGTAGACATTCCTACTTCGCGCGACAGACTGTCGGTAAAAAGACTTTGCCAGCTCATAGACCATGAAATAACTACTCACCTTCTCAGAACAGTCAATAAAAGGAATACCGTAAATCTCAATACCGAATGATATCTAGAGACAGAAGAATGAATAGCAACTATGAACGAAAAACTCACTTCTCAAAAAAGAGACGATTTAGCTATGGATACACCTACAATCCACAACACTTCATTGCTTATCGGAGAGCTTTATAATTTTGAAGAAACAAAAGAATTATTAAGAATCTATTATACCATGACAGGAGTCGGGAACGAAGATGATGACAATAAGGAAGAAAAAACTCCTGAAATCATGGCCGAAAAAAGAGCATTAAGGGTAAAAAGATATCATGCATTCGATCGTCCAGGAGCAAATAGAAAAGATGTCGTCTATCGGAGAGGATTGGTGGATGCTGTTACCTACATCAAAGATCTCGATAAAAACAATATAGACGATATTCAGAAACTACAGCAACATATGAAAAACTTTTATCTTTCCAAATTAGGTAAAGAAGAGATTCAAAATGCAGATCAAATTTTCGAAGGATTCTCTTTTGCCAAAGATAGCATCATCTTACCTATTGCGATCGGTAAACTACTCTATGAGAAACTTTTAGGCAACAAAACGAATGATATCGATGATATCAGATTCTTAGCATCCGATCAAAAGCTTGATTATAAACAAAAAAAATTACTTCTCGAGATACTCTCCTTTATCAAAGAGAGGTCTACTGCCGAATAATTCCCTTGATTCCACTTATCAAATCACTTAACTACAGGCAGATTTATCTGCTTGTTTTTTCTTATGAAAAAATCCATACTCTTTATATTAGTGATGCTGTTGGGAGCATCATATATACAAACTACAGTCGCTCAATTTACTCCGGCAGACTGCGAATGACAAACCCATTGTTCTTCTCCAACCAAAGGTGTAAATTATAAAAACACCATCATCTATATCTGAGCTGAAGGCGATGAATTCGATCTAGGATTCCAGCAGAATCTCGACAAGCAGAAAACACTCCTCCAAGAGATCTTCATCTCCGAAAATAAGACATTCTCTGAAGACGAAATCACGACAAAAATCATGGACAACATAAGTGAGATCCAGAAAGCATCGATACTCATCATCAATACTTCCAATTTTGACATTCTCCTTCAGCTTCTGGGGAAGATACACCTCTCCAACGATCTGAATCTTCACGGAAAAACTATCTACATCGCAACAAATAGCAACAAATACTTCCTCAAAAGGACACTTGCAAAACAGATCAAATCCATCGAGCTGGAAAAAATCTATACCTTGCCGCAAGATAAACTGCTCAATTTTCTTTCAACACTTTCTCTCGGAAAAATCACCAATCAAGAAGGATATATCACGCCATTTTCCATGTCTTTCAAGGAAACACCGAAATATCTCCCGATCTCCTATCTCGTAGACCGTCTCATCTATCACGGATTCCCTATAGAACTCATTACACTCTTTCTCGTGCTTTCATTATGAGCGCTGGTCGTTAGCATTCTCAGACAAATGGTAGGATTCTCTGTTTTCGGTATTTATAGTCCCCTCCTCTTTGCTGTCTCCATGTCTATCCTCGGAGTCCCATTGAGTTTATGACTTCTGATTATATGATTCATCACGAAATTATTGATACGTTTGTTTACCAAAAAAATGTATCTCCTGCACAACGCAAAAAGTGCGCTACTCATCATACTCTATTTTTTCATTCTCCTTCTAGTCTTCGGATTCAATAGTATACTCAAGTTGAACCGGATAGATATCAGCATCTTCACAAACGGCTATATCATCTTCCCGATAATCTTCATCACCCTCGTGAGCGACAAAGTCTTCAATGAAGGCTTCAAGCTCTTCAGCAAATGACGACGAGTGGCGTTCTTCGAATTTCTCGCAGTCTCTTTCTCCGTCTATGGACTCCTCTATCGGACAGGATTGAAACATCTGCTCCTGGCTTTCCCTGAAATTATCCTCCTGATTTTCTTCCTGAACATCCTCGTCGGAAGATTCACCGGACTCCAATTGCTCGAATA
>CAZJMP010000028.1:0-14739 GCA_964547365.1 uncultured Candidatus Peribacteria bacterium
TTAGTTATTATTATATCATGCAGTACACAGGAACCGTAAAATTTATCTGACCAAAGGAGACCGTTGGTGCCAATGGTATCGAGAAACAGACAATCGTGCTCGAGGAAGAGACTGACAGAGAGTATAAAGGAGGATTGGCAGTAGATTTCTTCAAAGAAAAGACAGAATTATTAAGCAGCATCAAGGTCGGAGATCTCGTTACTGTCTACCTCAATACCAGAGTCAACGAATCTAAGACACAACCTGGAAGGTGGTTTAATAGCATCACTGGATGGAGATTAGAACAAGGAGCTGGAACTACAGGAGGAAAAAAAGAAGAAAGCGACGACTTACCATTCTAAATCTATCCCGATCATCATTCCGGCGTTAAATATTGCAGCCGGAATCAAATCGGAGCTAAATAGAAAAAAAACGGCTCAATTGGCCGTTTTTTTGTATATTTTTGTTTATAAATATATTAATGTAACGCTCCTTCAGAATAATAGATAATGGTTGTTATAAGCTCTTTTTTTTCTCCACTACTATTGAATCTATCATGAGAGGTCTTTTCCCAATTAAATATTTTATAATCATCCTGATGTAAATTATTTCTGCTTATAAAGTCAAGAATTCTCAGAGGAACAGATGCTTCCATGTCATCGATGGAATTAGGAAAAAAATCAATATGATATTCATTTTTTCTTTGTTCTAGTCCTTCATTTTTCTGCAAAGCAATCAAAAGAAGTTCTTTTTCTTTTTTATCAAGATTGGAAACAAGAGATTCTGCATGTTGAATGTCTACAATTTCTTTTCCTTCAATTGGAGGTACCATAGTTATAGAGTTAATGAATAAATTTTTACTTACCTTAAGTATATAGATAATCTCTATTTTTGTCAAATTTCTGGATATACTAAAAAAACGCCTTTCGGCTATCCACACCAGGGTGATATAGTTACTTAAGTAGCTTTACAACTGAAAACATCCAAATTTTCACACGGATGTTAACTTTAATGCTTTATGGTTTTGCCATCTACATATACTTTGATCCTAGATTTGAGTTTGGATACCGTTGTATACCGAGGCGGCCTGATCGTAATATCAAAAGAGGAAATCTCCGGATAAGAAAAGAGGACCTCCCTAGCTTTTTCCTCAGTCAATCACGTGATACGCTCTTTGAGGTCAGGGAGGATATTGTTGATATCTTTGGTGAAATCATAGCTTTGCTTAATATCTACTTTGGTAGGGATGACAAAAATATGGCCAGTCTCCTGTTTCATGTCCTTGAAAAAAACGATAGATGACGTATCGACCTGGAATACTTTCATTTTATCATACATTCTCTGCTTGACATAGGTATCGACAACCTGCATAAGATCAGCTTTTTTGATATAATTGAAATTGAAACGCGCAATAATAGATCATTTGAGCAGAGGTGTCTTTTCTCCAGGAACATTCTTGATCTGGATCTCTTTTATTGTGGTGGAAATAAGAGGGCTGAAATTGAGGACGATATTTTCTGAAGATTTGAAATTGTTGTAGACGATATTCATCTTTTGCTTGTACAAAGTGTCGACTAATTTTCCCGAAAGGATATCAATATCCTTAAGAGATACCATACCTTCAGACTGGAGATTTCCACCGGAAAAATCATTGAGCACCACGCCATAGATATTCTGGGCGTAATAGCTATTTTTCATATTTTTGATAAAAACTTTGGTTCATTCCACAATATTTCATCTAGATCACATCAATACGCCATTGACATCCTGTTCCATAGCCTTCAAAGTAATCAAAAGTTTGCCAGGATTCGCTTCCGTCCCTTGAGGCACAAGGAAATAATCGACAGCAACAAATTGACGACCATCATCCGTCACAAATCTGGTATCCTTGATGAATGAATAATCCTGAGGGATTTTATTGACCATTTCAACGACACCTTGTGATGGTTGTTGGATATATTTGATATTTGCAGTACTAATCGTCATATCGTACTTATAGTCAATGTATCAGGTATAATAGGGTACGTTGAGAAATCTGGAATATTGATCGAATTCTCTATCAGAAGAAGGATAATAACGGAAATTATAGATGACGCTCTCTATCTGGCTCGTAGGGACGATATTGATGCGAGTGCTGGGCAAAATAAGCGAATAGAGGAGATAGAGAATCACAAGAACAAACAATATCTCAAATCCGAATACCACATAGAAAATATAGTTTTTCTTGGTATATACCTGAAGATGGAATTTTTTGATATTGAAGAAAAAATCATAGACAAGCCTAAGATATTTGACAATCTTGTGCTTTTCCTGATGAAGGACATTGAGACCCAAGCTCGTAAAAAAATATTTGGATTTGTCTGTCTTAGTCACAAAAAAAGCATTAAGATTCTTCTTCTGAAGAACGTCTTTGATTTCTTTACCTCGCCATTCATTATCAAAAAAAGAATGTTCTGGATCAATATAGATATAGATAGTCCTGCCGTTAGGGACTTTCTCTATAGTCTTGAATATCTTATATAAACTATGTTCTTTGAGAAAAAACAATTTCATATATATTTGCGCCAACAAACTATAAAAATGTTAGAATTTTGTTTGAGGCTTTAAGCGGTATGCTTTAAGCTGTATACTGTATTATTATAAATCGGAAGTCTTTTGTCGTTTTCTGAAAGCGAGATATGATATCAGAGCCACAAACCAAGCAAAATATTGTTTGATATCAAACATGATATTGCCAAGAGAAAAGACAGCATGCCTAGAATATTGTTGAAGAAGGAGGATAAGACTGATAAGTATCAGCATGATAGCAAACCCCAGCATCCCATATCCGAACTTCTTTTTCTTTATGATCTTGATATACAAAGTTACGAAAAGCGCTCCTAGAGAAAGAAATAATCCTATCGGATAGACTAAACTAAATTTATTCCGTTGACTATCTGAATGAAGAGATTTGACTCCCAATCGCGTATTAGTAGCTATTCACGTAAAATTGTCTCACATAAGAAGGAATACTCACAAAGGAACGAGAGATAATCATAAGGAAAAAAACAAAATATCTGACCAAACCTTTTTATTTTCAACTCTTACAATTTTTTTGAGGAACAATGATATGGCGATATACATCCCGAGCAACATTCCCATAAAATGGAACTTATACCCATAAGGAGATATCAATTGTACAAGTTCTGAACTATTAGTAGGGAATATACCTACCTCAAAAATGAAGTTCACATAAGATCCCAAAAAATAGGTCAATACAATCAGAAGCGGCAACCGATAAAAAAGCTTCCGAAAATTTTGATGATACTTTTTGGTAAGATAGTGTGCGATTCCCAAAAAGACAAGAAAAGAAACGATAATACCTATTCCCGTCATATAAAATTTTGATCATCGCAAGATGATGTACGGATACATGCAACAGCTTAAAAGCTAAAAAGCCAATTCAACGTACTAGATTCCTAATTTCAAATTTTAACGTTCAATTTCTAAACGAATCGTTCTAAAAACTATCTAAGGAATTCAATAATCTTGGTCTCTCTGATTCCCGTCACTCTGATGATACCAGGATAATCAAGTTTTTCTTCTATCTTTTCACCGATAGTCTTGAGTAATTTTTCAAGTTCATTATCTGAGATTTCTTTTGGATTGACATAGACCATGATTTCTCTACCCGCTTGCATGATATGTACCTTATCGATGCCAGGGATTTCATAGATAAGCTTTTCAAGTTCTCCCATCTTCTCGATAAAGAGTTCCTTGGTATTGAATCTCGCTCCTGGTCTAGAAGCAGAAATAGCATCGGCAGCAGCTACGATCCAAGCGATCGGATGATTGATAGGAACATCATAATGATGTGCTTCAGCAGCATTGATAATGACAGGATCCATACCCATCTTTTTCAATACTTCAGCACCTATAGCAGCATGAGATTCTCAGGTATTTGCGACTATTTTTCCGATATCATGGAAAAGTCCGGCTTTCTTAGCCAAACCAGGATCCAATCCTAATTCAGTAGCGATAGCTTCAGAAACCTTAGCGACTTCGATACTGTGTTGCCGAAGATTTTGTCCATAACTATATCTAAGATAATATTGTCCGATCATTTTTACCAAATCTGGTTTCATCATAGGGATATTGAGCATAGCCAACGCCTCCTTTCCTTTTTGGATGAGCAAGTTTTGAAGATCAGCGACAACTTCATTGTATGTCTTTTCGATATAGAATGGATTGATTCTTCCATCCTTGATCAATTTCTGCAACATAGTCGCTGCTATATATCTTTTTTCGCTATCAAAAGATGAAAGCCTTACCGTCAATGGAGTATCATCCACGATAAGCTCCACACCGGTCATCTTTTCGAAGAATCAGATATTTCTTCCTTCTCTTCCGATCAATTTACCTTTGATATCTTCATTTGGCAGATCGATGGTTCTGGTAGTGAATTCATCAACAGAATCGACGGCAACTCTCGGCAATGCTTGAGCAACGATATGAGCAGCTTCTTTGTCTGCTTCCTCTTTGGTGATAGTCTTGAGTTTTTCGACAAACTGCACCATGTCTTTTTGATAATCCTTCTCGACTTGACTGAACAATTGTTCTCTTGCTTCTTCCTTAGTTAGTTTTGCAATCTCTGCAATTTTATTGGTCTGTTCAACAATAATTGCATCCATTTCCTTTTGTTTATCAGTCAATTTCAATTTTTCCTGTTCCAATTTTTCAAGTTTTTCATCCATTTTTTCTTCTCTGGCAAGCAATCTGTTTTGAATCACTTCCATCTTTTCCAACCTCTGTGTCTCGATTTTTTGTGCTTTTTCTTCAGCAGCCTCCAAAACTTTATCTGCCTTTTTCTTAGCGGTTTCCAACATTTCTTCCTCAATTTCCTTTACTTTCTCCATTCTCTTTTTGAAGTCCAACGCCTTCTGTGTCAGGGTTCTCTTGTATCCATAGAACCCTATCCCTCATCCTAGCCCAAGAGCCACGACAATCAGGACAATGCTTAGAATATTCATGTGAATAAAATAATTTATGGTATAAAAAAATGAGTTCTGAGTTTTGAGTATAGCATTTATCTGAGAAGTTTCAACCGAATTATCTATTTGCAAAAACCAAAAAAATATGTATGGTACGTAAAAAATAAAACTAAACATTATGGCCAAACTTAGATTTATGTATGCTACCATGGAATCAGGAAAATCGCTCCAGGCGATTTCTGCAGCATACAATTATACAAAAAAGGGGATGGATGTGGTGGTCTTTACTTCCATAGTGGACACAAGAAGCAAAAAAAACACGATAGAATCAAGAATCGGACTAAAAAGAGAGGCGATTTCCCTTTCCAAGGAAGATAATCCTCTGGAGATAGTGAAATCCATGCCAAAATATCCGGCTTGTGTAATCGTTGATGAAGTGCAATTTATGGAAAGACACCACATATGGGAATTCTCCAATATCGTGGACGAGTTAAACATTCCTGTCATCTGTATCGGACTAAGATCAGATTATCGAGGGAAAATATTCCCTGCTGCCGAAGAACTATTCGTCCTCAGTGACGAAATAGAAGAAATCAAGACGGTGTGCTGGTGCGGAGAAGGAACAAGGATGCACCTGAGAGTGATAGGCGGTAAAGTCATCAAAGAGGGAGAACAATTCAATGTCGGTGATGCGGAATATATCGCTGTATGTAGACTCCACTGGAAACAAGGGCTTTTTGAAAATCCCGAAAAGAAGATTTCATAACAGACATGAAAGACGCCCCGGTATTCGGGGCTTTTTTTGTATTGAGAAAACACGCCTATTCTCTATACATCATTGTAATATTTCGTCATTTTAATGTTTCATCGTGTTATATGGAAGAGACAGGTAAACAGCTCAAAGCATTTCTCGTAGATGTCGTAACCAAAGATACCAATATGGAAGTCTTGGCAGATAGGATGCGCGAATTGGAAAATCTCGTAGATACCTATGGTGGTATAGTCATTCTCCAGAAATACCAGAAAAAACAAGAGCCAGATCATAGAACCTATGTAGGTAAAGGAAAATTAGAGGAAATCATTTTCGAGATGCAGAGATTGGGAGCGAATACCTTGATAATTTGAAATATCTTGAAGCCGAGACAGATTTTCTATATCCAAGAAAAACTTCGCCCTTTCGGGATAGATATCCGAGATAGAGTAGATCTGATCTTGAAAATCTTCGATAAACACGCCACCAGCATGGAATCAAGGCTGCAAGTGGAATTGGCAGCAATCAGGCATATGGGTCCGAGAATTTATGGTATGGGAATCGAGCTCGGCAGGCAGTGAGGAGGAGGTTCAGGAGCTATGAGAGGACTCGGAGAAACCAACACGGAAAGGATGAAAAGGCACTTGAAAGAAAAAATCCTCCAGATAGAGAAAGAACTCAAAGAGTACGAAAAAATGCGCAAGCTCCATAGGGATGCCAGAATCAAAAAAGGGATGCCGACGGTGGGAATTGTCGGCTACACCAACACCGGAAAATCTTCATTATTGAACGTTATGACGAGAAAAGGCATTCTCGCAGAAAATAAACTCTTCGCGACCCTAGGAACCCACGTAGGTAAAGTCTATATTTTCAAAAATAAAGAAACATGAGAGGGTAAGGAGGTGTTGCTCAACGACACGATCGGATTTATTCGCGATCTTCCTCCGAAACTCGTCAAATCATTTTCCTCCACTCTAGAAGATAGCATCGAATCAGATTTACTCTTACACGTCATCGATGCTTCCGACCCCTTCATCAACGAAAGGATTGAAGTGGTGAACCATATTTTGAATGAAATAGGTGCAAAACAGAAAAGGATTCTCATATTCAACAAGATCGATCTCTTAGATAAAACCCAATTAGCAGAAATCAAAAAACATTTCCCTGAAAAAGGAAATGTCCGAGTATCGGTCAAAGACGGAACCAACCTCGAAGATATCAAAACAGCGATAATCAACAACCTTTAACCTGGTATGAATTGTTTCAAAAACTCAGCTACTTGAGGATAAATAGAAAGTTTTTCCGCTTCTTCCCTCGTAACGAATCTGACTTCCTGACACTCATTGGAAGGAGTGAATTCCAGGTTTTTGAGTTTAGTTTCATAATATATATGCGCTACTGAACAATGTTTTTCAGGTCTTTCAGCAGTTACAAAATATGCTGGTCTAGTATCTACCCAAACAGTTTCTAATCCGGTTTCCTCCTTAATTTCTCTGATAATTCCATCCCTAGGATTTTCGCCAAAATCAAGTCCTCCGCCAGGAAAATCTCGCATATCATTATCCTCTCTCAGAAGAAGAAACTTCGTTCTTGTTTCATCCAAAACAAGCGCCTTCGTGCTGACTCTATAAAAACATTCCGGGATTTGATTCATATTATTTCTTGAACTGATTAAATACTGCTATAATTTCATCAGCCACGATCTGAGGAGTTTTTCCGTCCGTATCGACCACTAAATCAAAATTAGAAGTATCACTGAGATCTATATTATACAGTTCTTTATATCTTTTGATATCATCTTCATTCCTTTTTTTGGTAGCTTCTTGGACCGCTTGCAATGAATTATATGCATCTCAGCTCCTCTCTTTGTCACCAAAAATCCTTCTTGCAGCTTCTTCATCACTGACATCAAGATAGACTTTGAACGCATCTGGCTGACAATAAAATCCCAATCTACTATCCAAAATAACTTTGGAATCCAAAGGTAAATTTTTCTGATACTCTTCATATTTCAGATCATATTTTTCCCTATTTTCTGGCTTCTCACCTTCTTTATTGAATTCGGAAATCGTCATGCCCATTGCTGTGGCAAGCTCCCTTTTCATATTACCTATGGAGATATGTTCATAACCTAATTTTTCGGACAACAATTTGGAGACTGTTCCCTTTCCGCTTCCAGCCTTCCCTGACATCGTGATGATCATTTTTCAAGTAATCAAACCAACTAAAATATCTTAAAAATTTTTAATTTTCTAAATTCTAAATTGATGTTTGTTTGTTTCTTTTTTATTTGTTTCTGAATTTTGAACTCTGAATTCTGAACTCTGAATTCTAAATTCTAAATTCTAAATTCAATTTATACCAGTAAATTCAATATCATATTCACCGTTTCTTCAAATACCGGATGATTGAGAGAATAGAACACGAATTGTCCCCTTCTTTCATCAAGAACGAGATTTGATCTTTTGAGAACATCCAGATGGTGAGATAATGATGCCTGGGTGATGTCGAAATGTGTCAACAATTCAGAGACTGTCATTTCTTTCTGCTTCAAAAGCTGGATTATTCTTCTACGATTCCTGTCAGACAAGGTCTTGAAGATAGTATCCATCATTGGAAGAGTTGATTAAATAGATAAACATCTATATCCACCATAAATACTACAGTTTCAAGGCAAAAATACAAGAGAAACAATAAAAATTAAACATATTTTACAAAATAAGTCAACCTAAAAAGAAAGTGAGATATGTTTTATTGTCACAAACTGTCCACTTATTCGTATATACAGGTGTAAGGATGCTCTATTTCACAAATATTCACCTCTATGAAATTACAAGAATTCTTCGACACACAAAAACATACTCATTTTACTGATATAGATAAATTGGATCTTTATCAGAATATTTTGTATAAAAAGACAAAAAGGACGTCTACAAAAAGGTTCTCTTTTGCGCATGCCAAATATTTCGTATATAGCATGATTTTTGTCTTTTTGTTGTTTGGAGTCTATGGAATCTACTTCTTGAACACAGGGACATTGCAGGATTATAACCGATTCTCTATTATCAAAAATGGAGCAAATACCGCACAAGCTGATTATATAGGACAAGTGATCGAAGCAAAAGGAAACTTCTTCATCGAACACGACGGAGTGCTGAGCAAGACAAATAATATCAGCAACGGAGATACTATCCTACTCAAGGAAAATACTCAACTAGTCTTTGAAATCAACAGTGGTACACAGTCCAAGATTATCGGACCGGCAAAGCTCGTAGTACAAAATACGCACAATGAAAATTATAAACTGAATCTCGTCTACGGCGATTTTCTCCAGATGGAAGGAAATGAACGAAAAAAACAGACCATAGAACTCGCCATCAATGACATTACGGTCAAACAAGAAGACGCTACTAAGCCGATCAACTTCAAATTCGTCAAAGAAGGGAATAAACAGATCTTCCAAAATAACGGAGCGAATATCGTAGTGACCAAAAGCAATGGCACAGAGAAAAAAACCACAATAACCAAAGCGCAAGTGGTAGCCATCCAAAACAACGATATCAAAATTTTCGCAAATATAGACAGCTTTACCAAAGCGATCCAAGACAAAAACGTTTCCCAAACATTTACAATCAATAACGTAGATACTACGATAAGCCAAGAAATAAAAGATCAGGAAACCGTTTCATTATTGAGTCTCCTGACAGCGACAGCGCCCGTCAGCGAAATACCGGAAGAAGTGACAAAAAATATTACGTCTGTTTTGGGTGAAGAAAAGACGATATTGGATCCCAACCAGGATCAGCAAATCAACAATAACCTCTACGCAGATTTTTATGCTCCAGAGCTTAAAGAGTTAAGAAGTGTATTCATAGCAGGCGATGAAACAGCATACGCCAGCGTATATGCAAAAGTGGAAAGAAGAATCCAAAATACATACCAAATCTTAGGTATTTCATATGTCAAAAATAGCGGAGATCCTACAGCAAAGATCGAAGCATTGATTTCAGATATCAAAAGGTTGGAAGAAACTATCACCAACAAATACAATGTACCGCCAAAATACAACGAGAATCTTCAAAGCATAGCGAATTCACTGAATGATATATTGAAACAAGGGCGATCAAGCGCAGCACCAAAAGAGGAAGCAATAACCACCCAAGAAAAAGTCCAGGAATAGGAGGGCTATTTTCAGTTGTTTTAAAAAATAACCGCAACAAATGATTATTTTTTTTTATAAAAACGACGGCAGAAAATTGAAACAAATCATAACCTGACTTTTGAAATCATGAGCAGCTACCAAAATCAGAAGGATCAATTATGCACAATCCTATATTCTTCACGCCGACAAAATCCAAAAACAAGAAGAAAAAGCGGTAATCGTAGAATATAAGCCAGAAAATGAAAAAAAAGTCGAAGCATTATTGAAAAAATCAGAGATCAAGGAATATAAAATAATTAAAAATTGATAATTAATAATGAATAATGTTGGTATGTTTTCGTTATGGACTATCATAATTCTATAATAGATCATTCCAGTAAAACTTTCACTATTCACTAGTAACTTTTCACTATTCATTAGTCTCACTACCCTTTGCAAAGGGAGTTTTTTTTTATATAAAAGCGAATGAATATGTGTTTTTTATACTAATTCACGAACATGATCAAAAAACTCCTCAAAGGAATATTCATCGCCTTGCTAGTAGTATGAGGGATATATCTCTATTTTCGATATACAGGAAATCCAAATACGCTCCGATACCGGATACAGGACCATCAGATCTATACGCTTATTTTCTTTGTATCTATCGTTTTGCTCTATATGTTGCAATGAGGAGGAAAATTCATGAAATTCTTAGCATTCATCATAATTATTATCAATCTATTCATTATTGGAGACGTGTTTTTCAGAAACAATATAGGACTCAATAGTCAGCAATTCATGATGTTGTTTGTACTCATCCTCCTAGCATTAGCAATAACCTATATCGGACACTGGATACGTTATCTTTTGATGGCAATCGTAGGAATCGGAATAGGATTTGTCCTCCTGACCGGAGTGCTTCCTATGTATGAAACAATGCCAAGCATCAACGATTTTATTCAATCGCAAAAGACACAGGTTCTCAATGAATGAGCTACTCAAGGGACGCTTATCATAAAAAATGCCCTAGGAAGCAAAGAGATAGCCGTCTCTGATGTTAAAGCCAATGATATAGACCTCTCACAGAAGACACAGATAAGCTTTGCATCCAAGACTAACTCTGATGTAGAGAAAATTTTCGTCAATCTAGGAAATGGGGTATTTATAAATCTCAATCCGCAATCCGCAATTACGCTTGAAAAATCATGAGGGAACACCATCATGCAGATTCTCCAAGGAAATGTCCAATATCATGTTCCCAAAGAACTTTCATGAGCATTTACTCTAATAGGGAAATATACAGGAAAAAACATCCAAAACATCCAAAATACCATACGAGGAAACGTAGTCCATGAATTTGAAAAAGATAAAGAGGAATTTTTCATCAATCAAATATGAGGCAAAATGGTCTTGAATCCGGTCATAGACAAAATGATAAGATTTTTCATAAATATGCTCTATAGTATCAGTCCAAAAACATATCAACAAAATCTGACCAACTACAACAATATCCAACAATATCTAGGTATCACCTGATCATCATCACCTGAATTTTCCGGAGAAGGGATAAAAAGTATGATCAACGACCTTATGGACAATGCTAAACAAGGTGCAGGGGAAACTATGATACTCAATACTTTATTTAAATAGAAAAAAGTCCGAACGCGATACGCAATTCGGACCATTTAGTTGATACTAATAACGTCTTTCATTAGTTTTTGACTTAATTTTTTTCTGTTGTTTTTTTGCTTTGATTCTTTTGCGTTTTTCCTTGTTAAGTGCGGAACGCATTGCTTTTTTTCGAGAATTGCATTTTCTCATAAGATTTACCTCCTTTCCGTCTGTTTGTGTTTTTGACGAATATATAGTTTAGGAAAAAGTAAACAATAGGTTTTTTATGCAGAAACTACACGATCAGCAATTTCATCAGCAACTTTGGTATATCCAGTAGTAGTATAATGACCATCAGATCTATAATCAGCTGTAGCCATAGTCACATCGGTATGAATATCTATGACCGGCAAAGAATGCTCTTTGGCAAAAGTTTTGATGATTGCATTAAATTCATCGACCTGATCATCAGGGATAAGTGTCTTGACGTTGGAATATGATAATGTAGTCAAAACCAATTGAACAGGAGATATTTCTTCTTGTATAGCAGCAAGATTATCTTTTACTTTGGAGATAAGTCATTTTGAGATATCATTACCTCAAGTGACAAGAATCAATGATTTTTTCTTCTGAATATCTGTTTTCTGTTTTTTTATCTCATCAAGAAGTTGTCCACTATCCCGACCTCTATAATAGAGTGTTTTCCCTTTGAATCATCACATTATACTGATTCATTCTGCATGAGAATCACCTACCAATACCGCATCATCGATATTTTTTGCAAGGATTTCGGGAGAATCTACGCTATCTTCCACCTTTTTATTTGCAGGAGATATGGCATTGACAGCGACAAAAAATTCTTTTAGTTTTTCCTGAGAAATAAGGGTTGGATCGCTTTTTTGTCCTGCGGTTATAATGGTATCTTTGCCTGAGTAAGCCAACATATCATACCCTATTTTCAAGACATATCTCTGAGTCTCTTTGGGAATATTGGATAATGTAGTCTCATCAACTCATTTACCTCATGTATCCGCTGATATGCCGCCTGCTCAGCGATTATAGCAAGCAAGAGCATTGATCGTATTCTTACCATCATCTATATTGCTCTTCAGGAGCATTGCACAAGCTTTGGCACCGATGACAGGATTGGTGAATATTTTCTCATAGTCACTTTCCGCATATCATAATTTGACGATATAGGATTTTGCAGTACTAGGCATGAACTGGAATAATCATTGAGCGTCGGCAGAAGATCAGAGAATAGTTCCATCAGCAGCATAAAGTTTTCCGCCGCTTTCCGCTTTCATAAGATTGATCATGATACCATAAGGAAGATTATTTTTTGCTTCCAAAGAATGAAGATAATCAGTGAATATCTCTGTCTCAGCATAATTTCTCTCCTTATTTGTAGAAGCTGTAGCAACCAAATCCACAAGATCAGGATCTGTCTCATCTATATCCTCATATGCTACATCTGTATTATCTACATCATTTTCCGTATATTTACTGATTGGTTCCATACCCAGTGCTACCGCAGCAGAAAAGCAAGTACCGTAACCGTAGATCATTCATCCTGTCAATGAAAGCATGAATTCATCTGATGTCTTAATTCCTGTTATAAAATCTTTGTTTTTTGCAAGAGCAGGAATAGTCGTCTTCAGATACACAGCCACTTTATCTTCCGTAATAAGCGTCTTATCATATTTTATGATAGGTTTACCATCAGCATCCTTTTCACTAGTATCGACTTCTATCTTCATGGAAGCAAGGGCACTAGGATCCAATAAGATATCGCTTTTGGTGATATTGGTATATAACGCTTTTTTGATATGATCGTATTCAGTAGGGATTTTTGCTTGTACATCAGGAGCTAAAGAGGTCAGTCCTAGAGCGGTTATAGTTTTTGTAGCAGCATTTCATCCAGTAACCAAAGTATCATAATCTGCTAAAGTATCAGTAATAAATTGCTTTCCTTCGACAGTCAAAGTCAACTGTCTATTAATAGATTCTTTATATAATTCTTCCATACCATTTTGAAATCACATAATCCTCAAGACAAAATTAACGACACCTCATTTTTTCTTGCCATCTTTTCCCCCAAATAATTCCAAAGGGTTATGAATCCCTATAATACTACCAATAGTTCCCAATCAGAAGACATCTTTATTAAAAATCTTGGTGAGTGCTCACATAATATCCACAGCTTTATCCTTATATCCGGATCTTTTTTTCAAAAAATTCTGTGCAGTTGGCAATGATTTCATGATAGCTTCTACAGTTTTTTTGTTGATAGGCATATTTTCATTATTCACAATATTTTTGAGCTCATCCTTATCGGTATCTGATAAATCACCCACAGCCGCATCAGAGGCAGTCAATCCGAAATCTTCAGGAGTTTTGGAAAGTAATGCAGTAGAATCTCACCATAAAGGATTATCAAATAGTTTTCTAAATTCATTAGCATTTGCTATCTTTTCTACTTTAGTTCAGTCACCAAGCGTTTTTCATTCACCGCAATAACGGGTGATAAATGTAATGCAACTTTCCACCTTATTGGCAAGCAAATAGAATTGATTGGTTTTGCCTACCCCGCCAAATAATTTACCAAACATTCATTCAGAACTAAAAGTTTTAGTAAGACCCGTAAAAGTGGATGACGCATCATCCGTATCTGTTTTTGAAAAAGAAGTGAAAAAATCGGCGCCATCACTTCAGGACTTTGTAAGCGCATCCATCATAGCGAATTGTATACCTATAGACATGGAAGAAATAACCGTATCAGAGACAGTAAGGGATTCTGATCATGATATTTTAAAAGATTCCCTGAGGTATGATTCTACGGTAGTATTGATATCTTTCGCAAATTTTTCGATAGTAAAATCAGCTATCTCTCATGAATTTTCCAATTCCTTGAGTTTTGTGTGCATAACAGTTCATTCTATATAGGTAAGTATTGTTTTGTCTGTAGTATTTTCTATGGAATTTTTAAGTCATGTAACATCTACTTCAGTATCTACTTCTGTTTGAAGAGTATCTAAATCTTTTTGTTCATCAGAAAGATCAGGAGTGATAGATTCCTGTTCTTTTTTTTCATATGATTGAGCGGCTTTATCTACCATACAGACTCAAAATATATAAAGCAGTATAAGTATATCTTTTTTTTTTTAAAAAGCAAAAAATCTGATATTAAATCAGACTTTTTTACCTCTCTTTTATCTCTCTATTATGGAGCAAGTGACGGGGCTCGAACCCGCAGCCTCGTCCTTGGCAAGGACGCGCTCTAG
>CAZJMP010000029.1:0-2908 GCA_964547365.1 uncultured Candidatus Peribacteria bacterium
TCTTATGATCCTACAAGAATATCATCGCTGGACGAGACACATTTGATATCGGAGATATCGCTTCTCTTGCCAACGTCAGCCATCGCTACTTCATGACGCCTTATACCAATATCACCGGAAGCGTCGTCCAGGAAGTTGATGATATGGCAAAAAGATTAGTGACCTATACCGTCAACACTACATGAGATTTGACGCAACTCTATAAACAAGGAGTCCGTATCATTATGACGGATAACGTACCGCTGATCAAATGATATGCGGACAAGTATCTAGGGAAATAGATGTATCTCTTATGGTAACAGTACTTGATACAGATTATGATATGCATCAGTACGAATAAGTTGGAAGCATGTTCATCATGATATATTTTCTTGTCTGAACACTTTGGATTCTCGCATGTAAAGCGGTCTACCTAAAGTTGTATATCTTTCGAACATTTTGCATTTCTGCTGTCCGCTTGCGGGCCACCATTGATTCCATTCTGTATGCGTCATCTGATTGATATCGGAAAGTCATGGCGTAATCCGATCACGATCAGCGTAGCCAAGTAGCCGCGGAGAAAGATAACTATCCGTTCCTATGACGATACCGTTTTCTGGAACGATTTGCGATAATGTCTTTATACTCTGCAATTCTCCTGGACTGATCCGTGGCGTATTATTTCTCGACGCATATCCGTAATAATATATCATTTGCACTCCAAGTCCGAGATATATCAATCAGCGAAGCCGTCGTTTTTTTGACATGAAAAGATGATGAAGACTATATCCTATCATCAGTATCATGAAGAGATCCAAGAAAATCTCCATCCTTTTTGCATTGAGCATACCTATAGAAACCCAAAGGATTCAGACCATTAATCACGCAAGCACCATATCATATTCCTTCTTCCTGATCTTCAGATAGACACCATATCACGTCGGTATGATGAGAAGCATCTCAAATCGTCGGAATTCGTGTCTGGAGAAAAAATCGCCTTGGATGCCCGTTCCGCCGAATGTCGTGACCAACGGTTGGAAAAAATCCAAAATCAATCTGTGGAACAAATCTCCATACAATGGGAGTCCTATCGCCAATCAGAGTATCCGAATGAAAAATAGTTTCTTATCAAAAGTTTTTGTAGAAAAGAATTGTATCATAAGATATATGCATGTCGTTGCTCCAAGATATACGGTCGTAGTCCTATGCAGCAGAATCAAAGCGACCAAAAAAGGGAGTGAAGTCCGGTATTTTTTTGTATTTCGGAAATAAAGCAAAACGAGCATCAGGTCTATACCGATAACCTGTTTATAATAGCAAAGCTCAAACGCATGATATTGGATGATAGAGATTCGGAAAAGTATCATAGCAAATATCGCTGCTTGTTTGCTGTATTTTTTTGTGACTGCATAGACAAGGAATCATCACAAGATACTGAAAAATCCTAGTCAAAACGTCAAAAGCATATCGATAGATATTCATAGTTTACTGACAATTACACTCAAGATACCCCACAAAGGTTCATGCATAATCCGATACGGAATATGAGCGAATTGGAAAGTCGGAACTAATTTCATATATGCGAAATAGATTCATCTATAGACACCTGGATCATATCCGAGGGGAATCGTACTGGAAAAATAGGGAATCACTCTATAGATCGCACAAGCAATTCCTAGCGTTAAAAAGCCGTATAGAAATATTTTTTGCCGTTTGGTGAGTTTCATAGATTGCACAACATAAACAGCTGCTAGTGTACTATTTTTTTGATCAAAAACAATATGTTGTGTTTTTTGACAAATAAAAAATTTGGAATATACTTAGGATATCTATTTATCTCCTATCCATCACCATGCCTATCACCAAATTTTTCAACAGACTCAAGAAGAACGCTTCTTTGAGAAAAAAGACTTTTGTCATCGCAACCGTCGGTATATTAGGTGTTGTCGGCCTTATCTTTTTGGGTAAGACACTGAACGACAATATGCTTGCTTCGGTTACAGATCTTACTTTTAGTACCTGAGACACATGCTTCGATACCGATGGAGGAAGCAACGTTTTGGAAAAAGGCACCATTACTGTGATAGAAAACGGAATGACTCGTACAGAACAAGATCAATGTAACAATAACTGAACACTCAGAGAACGATTCTGCGGTAATTATGGCGATCCAGCAGGTCTCTTGAGATCAGAGAATTTTGTGGATTGTGGATACGGTAGTCAATGTAATGATTGAGCATGTGTGCCAGCGCCTGTAGATTGCAGTGATCCGGAAGTCGTCTTGGCATGTAGTTTGGGCTTAAATACTTGTCCACCCGAATGTACCTGATATACCACACCTGCAGTAGATTGCAATACTCCAGAAAACGTATTAGCATGTAGTTTACAATTGGATACTTGTCCACCCGAATGTGTCTTAAATTGTACTGATCCAAATATGTTATATGCCTGTGCAAATTGCGACACCCCTGACCTCAGACTTGCATGTGCGTTAGGCTTGGATACTTGTCCGCAAGTCTGTCAATCATCTGCGGTCACAAACACTTGACTCGCTTGTCCTAGTCAATGTGCAACAGCAGTATGCACTGATCCAAATATTGAATGGGCTTGCAATCATGGATATACGTACGCATGCCCTATCGCCTGCCAGAATCCAAACTCAGGATACGGATATGGATACGGATATCGATCAACGGGCAATAACGATGGATACGGATACGGATACGGATATGTTAAACTCGATCTCGTCACAAAAAAACCATACATCTACCTTATCGATGTCTTCAAAAAATATAGCGAAAAAGCATATCAATTGCTTATGAGAAAGACAAAAAAATTCCAAATGCCGGTAAAATTCTACAACACAAAAGAATTTAAGCAACCAACTAAAAGATAATAAAAACATGAAGCATATATAAAAAAACTCCGC
>CAZJMP010000029.1:3008-14455 GCA_964547365.1 uncultured Candidatus Peribacteria bacterium
GATTTCACGACATAATAATTCTTCTCATGTCCGCATGATGGACATTGTTCAGGAGGATTCTTTCCTTTGAACACATATCCGCACTTCGTGCACATCCATTCGATATCTTCTGCTTTTGCTCGCAACGTACCATCGGCTAGACGATCATGTAACGCTTGATATCTCGCTTCATGATGTTCTTCTGCGTGAGAGATCGCTCTGATCCTCGCAGCTATTTCTGGTAATCCTTCCTCTTCGGCGATCTTAGCGAATTCAGGATAGAGCACTTCATGCTCGTGATTCTCGCCGTTGATAGCGTATTGAAGATTTTCCAAGGTCGTTCATTTCTTGACGAACGCTGCTGTATCAACGACTACCTCATCCATATCTTCGCCTAATTTCTCTTTCACTGTCTGGATCATCTTAAAAAATCGTGATGCATGTTCTCTCTCCTGTTCAGCGGTCTGCTCGAAAATTTCTGCGATCTGCAGATATCATTCTTTCCTTGCTGCACTGGCATAGATAGCATAGCGATTTCTTGCCTGCGATTCACCTACGAACGCTTTGGTAAGATTCTCTAGGGTTTTTCTCATCGGTATCTCGATAAAAAAATAAATCAATTACGAATGATATAGTATTTTCCGTGAGAAATACCAGGCTTTTTGCGGAGAAAAAACAATATAGTCAATTCACGACACAACTTGTCAAAAAACAATAGGTAATACCTATCATATCTCTATTTTGTCAAAATAGACATCATTCATTGAAACACCAATTATGCATTAGCTTTTCTTTGTCTTTTTACAATTTGTTCTTTTTTTGTTCTTTGAAATTGTCAACATGTCAATTCAGAATACGAATTCCGGATGTTGACACAAAACAGTTTTAGACCCATGAGCACTTGCAAAATAAATGCTAATACTAAATTTTGTATACGTTTATTTCTCCTTTTGGTATTTTTATATTTTCAAAAGAAACTCCCATGCAGAAGTTTTTTAGAAATCTCGTCATATTGGCAGTGGTGCTGATAGCATGAGTCGCTTTATATCAGATCAAAGAAACAGTAACCGCCTACTCCGTTTCAGGCGTGGTAACATCGGTATCTAGCGGATATCTTGGTTATTCAGGCAATAGCTTTGAAATATACTATGTTTGATTAGCCGGACATAGTGATGGAGATAAATTGTATGCATACCTTTCTACTAGTCAGAACAGTTGAGATTTTTCAGGTATTCCAAGTGTAGGACCAATAACATTATGATCTATACAACCATGACGAACCGGTACGATTAGTGTATGAACAACATATGAAAGTTTTACATGAGATACTTTATATCTTCATATATTTGTAAAGGATTTCCCTGAAACAACTACAAAATGATATGGTATTCAGGAAATTACTTTCATAGCTTCATGAGCATGAGGCCTTACTGATGCTCAATGGGCAGCAATCTATACCGGAGAGATTTTCCCAACAATAAGTTCTTGATGAATCAATAGCAACCTAGATACGGTCACCGGAGGTAATGTCTGAAATTTCCAGAATCTCTATTTTGAAAAGCCAGGATATGGAAAGATACAATTTGAAACAGGATTGGATCTGAGAGATAGCGAAATACAATCGTTCCTCGAAAATCTGTCAGGATATATCAATATGAATGATGGATTCATAGAATTCAAACCAACAGGCAGTGGAGCAGACCTGAATGTAAACGCAAAACTTTATATGTATTTCGCTACTGGTTCGGATTTTGTGACACAATACAACAATCCTGATATGCTTGTCGTGAGGGATGCGTCAGGCAATATCGTCGATAGCAACACACTACTTACCTGAGTGCAAGGAGCCTGTGAAGTAGGCTGAATTTGTACGTTGATATTTGATACACAGCACTTCACTTCATTTGGAACCAAACCTATCCTCACTGATGTAACCATACGATCTAGCGCAGGAACAGGCGCTCGGTCATGAGACACTATCTATCTTTCATTCACGGGTAGTGAAGCGTTGACCTGAGTAAGTGTTACTATTGCAGGCAATACCGTCAATTTTCAATGAGGCGGAACTACTTGGTACGCTTCATGAATCCTCGTAACAGGATGAACCGAATGAACCAGTATCCCATTCACTATAAATTTCATCGATTACTTTGGCAACAGCGGTAACACTATTACCGGAACAACTGATGCTTCCTATGTGAACTATAGTGCTCCGACAGATATCCGGCAATCTCTCTATACATCTATCGGAAATTCACTTACTGCAAGCGGTATCATCAATAATTTTACTGGCGTAGATAGTAGTAATGTAACAGGTTTCACCAATTTGTTCTTTGCGAAAATGTCTGGCAGTAATGAGCTTGGCAGAATCACTTTCGCTACAGGACTTGATCTCACCGATACAGGCACGCAGAATTTCTTGCAATATGAATTACCTAATTCCATCGGCATGGATCAATGAGAAATACGGTTCAATCCTGGTACCGGATTTGTAGGAAAGAACGCTACCCTTACCATGAATCTTCCTAATTCTCGAAGTACATTTTTGTCGAGCATAACTACCGGAGACTTCATTGTAAGAGAATGAAGTTGAGGAGCGCTTACAGGAAATGATATGATCAGCAATGTGGCGCTTAGCGGAAGCTGTACAGCCGGAGATTTCGGTTGCACATTAAATCTTAATGTATCACACTTTACAAGTTTTGAAATAGCTAGAATCAAAAATATTACACAAACCATTGGATACAACACTATACAAGAAGCGATTGAGAGTGCTTCGAGTTGAGATATTATCACTGTCGCAAGCGGTGTCTATTCAGAAAATATTGAACTTAAAAATTGACCATTCACTCTTTCATGATTAGGTTCACCTGTCATAAGCGGAACAATTACGCTAAAAAATGCCAATGATTCTATCTCCATAGTAGGCTTTGCACCTATATATACGTTATATGCAGACCTAGTTTCATATTCTGCAAACCAATATTATACACTTAGAGATGCTATTGGATATATAGCTAGTGGAGGTACTATATTCATCAACGGATGAGACTTAGGCGGAGAGTTTGCTTATGAAAATTATATGGAAGATGATCAAGTCACCATCAATAAACCTATGTCTATTATAGGTACAGGAGCATATAGACCAAACATATATTTTGACGATTCTTGACTCTGATGATGGTTGGTGATCAACGCTCAAAACGTTACCATAAAAAACATATATTTCTATGCTAATTATAGTCCCGTGGAAGTCGCAATACAAACACAACAAAGTACGGGAGTCATATTTAACAATTGTGTATTCGATTCTCTTATACTAGAAAATACAGTCACAACAACATTGATTGCAACAGGTAACTATCGAACTCCATGATGAAAGCCAGCACTAAATACAAATTACTCATGAAACATCCTCTCTACGCCACGATGTTCAGATGCTACCTGTACTACGTTTGTAGATGATGATGCTACATTAAGTAACCTCACGGCCACAGGTTGAATATTGAGCTGATCATTCAGTAGTGGCGTTACGTGATATACGATTACCGTTCCTTATCAACGGACATGAACCATAACAGCTACACCTACACCAAACAACTCTGGTGCAACTTGGACTGGTAATAATTATATCACCCTTCTGACAGGATGAAGTACATGAAATATTGTCATTACGGTTACTGCTACTGATACTACCACAACGACAGACTATACGATTATGATAATAAGAGATCTTCCTTCCACGGATGCCAACCTTTCTGCCTTGACCGTGGTAACTGGATGAACCTTAAGCTGATCATTCAGCAGCTGAACATATGCGTATACTATCAACATACCATACTCTCAAACCGGTTCCGTTAGCATTACATGAACAAAAAATCATACTTATGCTATCATTACCTCATGAAGCTATTCTGTAGATCTTCCTACAGCAGGTAGCACAGGAGCTATGTTTATCACGGTGCAATCTGAAAGTGGAAACACCAATACCTATACGGTAAATATTACAAGAGCCGCTCCTTCTTCTGATGGCAATCTTTCCTCATTGACAGCTATCGGCGGAACATTAAGCGGAACCTTCAGTAGCGGAACATATGCGTATACTATCAATCTTGCATACTCATATACAGGATCTGTAAGTATTACAGGAACAAAAAATCACGCATATGCTACTATCACTTCAGGTAGCTATGCTGTCTCGCTTCCTACGGCAGGTAGCACAGGAACTATGTTTATCACAGTACAATCTGAAAGTGGTAACACACAAACCTATACCGTTTCCGTAAACAGAGACCCTGCTTCTACCGATGCAAATCTCAGTAGTTTAATAGCAACTGGTTGAACTTTGAGTGGAACATTCAGTAGCTGAATTTATGCGTATACTATCAATCTACCTTATTCTCAAACTGGTTCTGTTAGTATCACATGAACTAAAAATCATACCTATGCTTCTATCACTTCAGGTAGCTATTCACTCTCGCTTCCTACGGCAGGTAGCACAGGAACCATGTTTATCACGGTAACCGCTGAGGACGCTTCAACCAAAACATATACCGTTACAGTAACGAGATCGCCTGCTTCTACCGATGCTACATTAAGTAGTTTGACGGTAAGCACGGGAACATTGACTCCTTCGTTTGCTAGCTGAACAACTGGATATGCCGTCAATTTCCCTTACGCATATACAGGAGCATTGACTATCACATGATCAAAAAATCATACGTATGCTACTATATCATCATCCACAACCTCATTGTCTCTTCCTACGAAATGAAGTACGGGAACGATGTTTATAACCGTCCAATCTGAAAGCGGAAATACCAATACCTATACGGTTACTATAACTAGGACACCAGCATCTACCGATGCGAATCTTTCATCGCTTACGCTTAGTACAGGAACGCTGTCACCTATATTCAGCAGCGGAACAACAAGCTATACTATACAAATGCTGTATTCATTTATAGGAACCATAACCTCTACGCCTGTCGTAAGCAATGCGTATGCAACAACCACATGAACCACCTCAATAACGTTATCTACAGCGGGTAGTACAGGAACACTTAGCTCTACCGTAACCGCTGAAGATGGCACTACAACAAAAACATATACAGTAGGTATAACGAGAACGGCTTCTCCTGCAGTGGCTACTGATAGTATCGATTGAACGATCACCGTTACAGGATGATCTGCAGATCTTTCCTGAGCAACAGCAACAGGAGCTATTTTCACTTCTACTGGAACATTGCATATCGTAGGAGACACTACTAACGATTATATTGAAATATCTGTTAGCTGATTCATCATCAACGCGTGAGGTACATGGGATGGAGTGTTGCTTGCACCAACAGACCTTCCAGGGTGAAACGACAATAATGCAACTACAACAGAATTATGATTGAACAGTTCTACAAATACAGTTCTTCTTACTGTACAAGCATGAGGCGCTACAGATTCCCTTACTGCAACAGGTTGATACTTCACCATAAGTTTCGTGGTGCCTTGATGAACAAATGGCGATACACTTACATTGTATAGATCAGAGAATGGAAGCACATGGATAGCGAACACTCCTGATACTACCTGTACATTGAATAGCAGTTTAGTTTGTACTTTCAGAACCGATCATCTTTCCTACTTTACGGTAGTCAAAACAACGACGAGTTCATCAGGTGGCGGCGGCTCATCATCTCAAGAAAAAGACCATTGTCCTGGAGGCGACAAATCACCAAGTTTCTATGATAATATCTGCGATTCAAACACATGAGCAATGAGTTGACAACAATACCAAAACCTCTGAGCTATCATGAGCTCCAAATATTCCGAGGAATTCAAGAATGCATATATGTTCGCGCATGGTATGGGTATCACTACCAAGGATACTATCGAAGATGCTGATATGGAATGAATACTCAAGAGAGCACACATGGCCAAGATGATGTCTGTGTATGCAATCAAATCCTTAAAGCTCACTCCCAATACCTGAACGCTTTGCATCTTCAATGATGTCGCTCATCAATCTACAGAGATGAAATTTTATATTACCCTAGCATGCCAACTCGGACTCATGGGTGTTAGCATCACAGATTTCAATCCTGAATGACAAGTCACGAGAGCGGAATTCGGTACTGTACTTTCTAGAGCGCTCCGAGGAACTGCATACAACAATACATGACTCATCTACTATTCCAATCATCTCAACGCACTCAAAAATAATAACATCATCAAAAACAGCAATCCTTATCTCAAAGAGCTTAGATGATATGTGATGTTGATGCTTATGAGAGCAAACCAATAATTTATTGTGTATACATATAAAATTTCCCCGCATTTCCTTGCGGGGTTTTTTTTATGAGGATAAATATATCTGACTACTCTTTTCTGGAGTTCTTTCTTTGCAAAAATTTCTTGATCTCACGAATAGAGAGAAACAACATTCATCCTATCAAGGGGAATAGCCAGTCTTTGAGATCCATTGGTCAGAAAGCGAAATATTCATGGATCACCGGTACATAGATGAGAATAAGTATCAGCACAAAAGCGATCGCTATGGTAAAGAGCAATCTTTTGTTTGATCGTATGTAGGAAGTGAATACCGATGTCGTTCATGCTCTGCGCGAAAGAATGTTCGCAAACTGACAGAACATCAAACTCGTATATGTTATAGACGTAGCTATAGGATAATGGAATGTCTCAGGACTAAACGTAGCTAAGGTAAATCCATGGGTAAAGAGATATATGAGATAATTAGCAAATGCGATGCCTCACATCAAGATTCCTGAGAAGAGCAGATCCCGTATGACAGGTTTGTTGATGATGTGATCGTTTGGATTTCTCGGACTCTCTTTCATAAGATTTTTTTGTGCAGGATCTCGCGTGAGCGCTGTCAACGGTCACATCTCTCCGATCATATCCACTGCCAAAATCTGGAAAGGATTGATAGCCATAGGCAATCCAAATAACGCTTTCATCGCAAGACTCGGCAAGACAACAAAAAGTTCTCCTCCATTGGAAGTGATACAGGAAACGATTGTCTTCTTCAGATTCTCGAAGATAATCCTTCCTTCCCTAATTGCATAAACGAGCGTATGAAAACTATCATCAAGCAGTACGATCTCTGATGCATTTTTCGCTACATCAGTTCATATTTTCCCCATTGCCACTCCGATATGTGCAGCCTTGAGTGCAGGAGCATCATTGATGCCATCACCTGTGACAGCCACGATATTGTGTGTTTTTCTCAGTAGATTAACTATCCTCAATTTATCTTCTGGCGATGTCCTCGAAAAGATGATCGATCATTCTGTCTGCAATATCTGTACGAGCTGGATATCGGATATTGCTTCCAATTTTTCTCCACCGACCATCGTGATCTTCTCTCCATCTTCCAATCCTATGCGTTTCGCTATCGCTTCAGCGGTGAGTCCGTAATCTCATGTAATCATAATAACCTTGATCTTGGCTTCATACGTAGATTGTACTGCTGCAGGGACTTCCGCTCTCGGCGGATCGATGATACTCAGACATCAGAGAAAGATCAGATCATGCTCTACATCCTTCCATTTCCATGCAGGATCATAGACTTCCAATGGTTTGTATGCAATACCGAGATTTCTCATCGCTTCTTTCGATTGCTCTTCTATATATTTTTCTATCTGACGTTTATCTTTTGCGGTAAGTTTCCTGATGATTTTCCCATCATAGATCTGCGTACATTTTTCTAGGATCGCTGCAGGCGATCATTTTACATACAGTAATTTCTGATCCTCTATGACACGCACCGATGACATCATCTTCCTGACAGAATCGAATCCGTATTGATGCAACTGTGGTGTGGACTGTTCTATTTTCTCAGTATGTATTCACACTTTCTCCGCTAGATTGATCAGTGCTGCTTCTGTAGGATCGCCGATAGCATACCAGGTCATATGTTCATCATCCGGTGGATTTATTTTTGCATTGGAATCCAAGAATAAGGTATTGAAGAAATGCTTTCGTGAAATGATGAATGATTCGTCCACTTTTTTTTTCTTTTTTTCATCGATGATATCCCCTATCGGTTCATACCCATCACCTTCGATCTCATATCTATGGAAGCCAAGCATCATATGTTTGACGGTCATTTCGTTCTTGGTCAGTGTACCTGTCTTATCTGTACAGATGACATTGACACATCAGAGCGTTTCTACCGATGCTAATTGTTTCACCAGCGCTTTGTTTTTCGCCAGTCTTCCGGCAGCTAATGATAATGCGATGCTTACCTGTGCCGGCAATCCTTGTGGAATCATGGATGCAGAAATTCCTATCGCGAAGATGAATGCTTCTCTTGGTGTAAGATGAGCAAGCAAAGAAACGACAATCAAGATTCCACATAATATGATTGTCCCTATAGTAAGTTTTTTTGCGATATTCTTCATTTCCATCTGGAGTGGCGTAGTCTCAGGCACCTGTTCCTGAGAAAGATTAGCTATTCTTCCCAATTGCGTCTTCATGCCTGTTGCGAATACTACGCATCGTGCATATCACGTCGCAACCGTTGTTCCCATCCGTACACAATTATTCCTCTCAGAAAGTAGCACGTCACCTTCGATTTCATGCGTGAATTTATTCTGGGGATTTGATTCTCCCGTCAGAGAAAAATCATTGGTCTGAAATTCAGATTCTTGGAGTATCCTCATATCCGCAGGAATACTATCTCATTCTTCTATATAGACAATATCGCCCGGAACAAGTTCTTCTGCAAGCTCTTCTATCATGACACCATTCCTCTTCACCTTTGCGTTGGGATGGATCATCTTCTTGAGGGATTCCATAATTTTTTCCGCTTTCGCTTCCTGGATATATCCGATGATAGCATTGATCAGGATGATGATAGTAAGGATTGTCACTCATCTATAATCCTGAAGATAGAAGGAAATGATATCGCTTGCGATAAGCAGGATGATAAGGATATCTTTGAATTGTCTGAAAAACTTCAGCAAGAGCGATGGTTTGCCGATTCAGGTCAACATATTCTTTCCGTAGATCCTCTCCCTGATGGGGACGTCCTCTTTTTTGAGACCATCAAAAGAAGTCTCAAGTTCGGAGAGTGATTCTTGAGGAGAAAGCTTATAGAAATCGTCTTTCGTAAATTCCATGGATACTAAGGAAATAAAAAGACATCATAATTATATCCTGAATAGATTTTTTTGTCAAATTCGGTTTTCGATTGAAAGTAATGGACAAAACATTACCATGACAATATGTCTTTTACCCCTTATATATAGTAGTATGAAAAAAATTGCTTTACTCTGAATCGTAGCATCAGTATTTTTAGCTGGCTGCAGCCAACCAACACAGACAAAAAATCTTGACGATTTCGCTAAATGTTTGACCCAAAAATGAGCTATTATGTATGGAGCAAAGACCTGTCCACATTGTCTAGCCCAGAAAAAGATGTTCGGCGACAGCTTCAAGTATATCAATTATGTCGAATGTTTAGAAGAGACTGAGCGTTGCGGAAAAGAGCTCAAATGAAACGTCCCTGCATGGAAATTCTCTGATGGCAAAATTATCGAGGGTGCTCAGGAACTCTCTTTCTTAGCACAAAAAACGGATTGTACACTTGAATAATCTTTTATATACTTATCTTCACAACATGAAAAAAGCATTAGTTCTTAGCATGTTTTTGATTGGTCTTTCCGCTGTATGCTTCGGTACCTACACCACGACATCCAGCGAATATAAGGATCCTATCCTCAAGACCGCATTGAATTTCCAAGCGACCTATGCCAATGGCAAAGTAACCACTTCACGAGCGAATATCAATGTCGTCACCAATAGTGCAATGAAGCGATATAAGGTAGTCAAATCATCTACCGTATCTTCACCCGTATATCCTGATAACGGCTATATTACCGCCATTTCTGATAGATCCCAAACCAGTTTTATAGAGACAAATCCATCAAACGGAACACGATACTATAGAGTATGTGCCATCATGGAAGATATGAATAGATACTGCAGCAATGTAGTCACCCTTACTATCAATAATGTAGAAACGGTCAGCACACCTAAAACACCTACGACATCTACAACATATACTTTGACTGCAAATATGAAAACCGTCATAGACGGACTCGTAACCGCGTTTATGGTAAAAGTCGAAAATAGGTATCCAAATAATCCTTCAGGCCAACTGAATTTTCTAGAAACATTCGTCAGCAAAATTTGAGTGCTTACCACAGGCAAATATGGAGCATTATTCTCTTATCTCAACGATAAACTTGAAGAACAGATAACTATACTCAGAATAGAAAGTTTACTTACTCTCTAAATATCGTGATTCAAGAAACCATCAAAGCCAAGGTCATCAACCGTCAGATGTTGACAGAAAACGTCATGGAATTCACCATTGAAACATATGAGGAAGTAAAAGTCTTTCCTGGGCAGTGGGCACTTTTTCTTTTTGAAGACGACCAAGGTCCATTTCAGAGAAGCTATTCCATCGTCGATCAAGACACGGACAACGAAAGAACTATGCTCATTTTCGCGATCAAGCTTTCCCAGCATGGCAGAGGTGGCGCAATGATCAGAAAAATACAAATAGGTAACGAAGTCACTATCAAAGGAGTGTTCGGTGATTTTGTACTTCAAAGCACCCAATTGCCCAAAGTATTTATCTGAGTATGAGCAGGAATAGTCCCTTTGCTTAATATGGCGAAATATTGCACAACGGAGAAACAGCTTTTTTTCTCCGTACCTTACAAAAAGGATCTTTTCTATGAAGAAAGAATCAAAAGAATCCATGGAATGGGATATAAAATCTTTATCTCTCAAGAATCTGTACCTGGGTATGCATCAGGTAAAATGGATATCGTCAAAGAGCATTTTGATCTGAATACAGAATTTTATCTCTGTTGACAACCTGAAAGTATCGAAGAAATTATATGAAAGCTAACATTTTTGGGGTTCAAGAGAATCTATGCAGAAAAGTTCTAAAAACGCTTGATTTTGTTTCTGATATCTATATACACATCCCACGAAGTTTTTTTTGTGTTGTCTAATTTGCGGATATGCGGACATGATGTAATTGGTGTAGCATAGCAGACTTCAGCTCTGTTCGTACGGGTTCGAGTCCCGTTGTCCGCTACTTAGCTTCTTAAAAAAAATATGGGTAAACAAATCTTGATAGGATTGGTAATTGTGGGAATGTGATGAGTTTTGGTATATTTTTCATGAGCTATCGCTGAGATATTCGGAAGCATAGAGCGATTCGAAAAAAATCTCTGAGGCACAAGAAATGGACTGATTCTCTTCGGATTCGGCATCATCATCATCTGATTGCTAGTACTATTCGGAGTGATACCTACGTCATCGCCGACAGAGAATATCGGGAGTTTAACTACTGCACCGGCGATTCAATAATGAAGACATGGGGAGATGGCAGAGCGGTCAATTGCATCAGACTGTAAATCTGACGCCTCACG
>CAZJMP010000030.1:0-6108 GCA_964547365.1 uncultured Candidatus Peribacteria bacterium
AACACTGCTTTTTTTTTGTAAAAAAAACTGTGCGGAGTATCTTATAACAAAATACCCAGACATTGCAAGACTTTTTTGTACTTTTTTATCAATATTTTTAGAGTAGGTGTAAAGTGTCCAAACTCACGAAAACGTACCACGTGTAAAGAAATTTTTGAAAAAAAGTCAATCCGCAAAATCAAAATAAGACCAATTTTTTGAAAGGACGCTTCTTCAAGGGTCAGAATAAAGGAAATATTTTTTTGGAAGACCATGACAAAAAGAATCGCAAAGAAGACATTGTCCATATCTGTCAAATACCCCAGTTTTTTTGACAAAAAGGTGCCTTATGACTATACTTATAGTAGAATTTTATCCCAAACCAAAGAATGAAAAAAAAGATACTTATCGTTTTGGGGGTTGTTGTAGGAGCTTTGTATGCAATCAGTCAGGCAGACATCGTGCTCAATTTTTCCGATATTGATATTTCAGCATTTGCTGATAGGTTTTCGCTTGTGCACTTCAATGCGCCAGGAAATAATTTTGTCGGTAGCTTTTTGCGATTACCATCAAAATCAGGAACAGGAATTGATATTTCACTCAACAGCGGTTCAGACATAAAAACAGGATGTACAAAGCAATTGAGAGGATTGTATTTCAATTCTCAGAGAGGAAAAAGAGTACGACCATTGGATCAGGAAACACTCGATTTACTCGGCTACAATAATCTCCAGATCGAATGATGACTTTATACGAACTGCGAAAATACCAGTCCATACAGCATATTTTGAGCTATCACCTATACACGGAAAGGAACAACGAAATCGTATCTTGTTGCAGGAACGAAATATGATTTTCATCAAAACAAAATAAATTCGCAATTTTCGAAGAGTTTTCAATATTTTGATAATAAGATCCCTATGGGATATATCTATGACAGCAATGGAGGGATAGGGTTTGTAGGAGGTGTCTTGAGTGGGCACGAAAATCTTATCACCTATCTCAATAATGGATGAAGTATAAACAACGGATTCGCATATTCATGAGACACGATAGTATCAAATAAAACATGACGGGAAGCGACGATAGCAGCTAGCGGAAACGCAATGGAAACCATGCGGAATCTTATCATCAAAGGAAGTGTAGGCTTGCCGAAATCCATAGACGAGAAAGAGAGAATGTCATTTTTGGGGAATCTGGAACAACAGACGGTCATCTACAACGGAAGCGATATCAACTCGTCGACAATCATAAATTTCGCTAAGGAAAAATCGCAAGAACTCTGCCAAGGACAGAATCCGTATACGAACACGACACTACAATCATGGCAAGAAAATATTGTCTGCGTAAGTGGACACGATCTCGTCATAGACCTCTCAAATAATTATCATGCAAACAAAACCATCATAGTAAAAAATGGGAACGTACTATTGGAAGGTGGTATGAACACAGCTTCTTCAGCACTAGATCTCTTCATAGACAAAGGATTGCTCTATCTGCCTGAACCGATATCAGCGATCGATTTCGACGAAGACGGATTCCCTGATACGTCATGAGTGAGTTCAGGACTATATATAAAAGGAAATTTCATCATCAACGGATTGCTAGCATGACAAGCGATCAATCCATTCATGCACAAACTCCATCTCCAAGGAAAGATAACAATGTTGAACACACCGACTACACCAACACAAGGAAGAATAAATCAAATAGAATCTTTACTCGGATCAGGATACGGAAACACAATAAACCTACAGAATACATTCAGACGGACATGCGGACTCGGAGGAACAGGAAGTGACGGAGCATCATGTGCAAACAACAACATCATAGCGATGACGCCACTAGTGATACTCAACGGAAACTATCCATCAAACCTTTTACAATAAGATACGATACAATTACATGAAAATTTTTACAGACAAAACAGAACAGCAAAAGAAAAAAATCCAAAGAATAACGGACAATGTTTTTGTGGTAAAACGCTATATAGAAAATAATCCGAATAAGGAAATCTCTCGTGATCTATTGGAAGCTTTGGAATGAATTACCGCATCAAAAAAGCCACAGGAAATCATCAAATACAATGAACTGATAAGGAAACACCTGAATCCCAAGCTGCTTGAAGAATATGGAAAACTGGCAAGAGAAGCCATGCAATGGAAGAGCCAACCAGAAAGCAAAGAAAAAGCAGAAAAAGAAAAAGTGTTGGTGTTATCTTCATGATGATCGAGATGATTTTATCAGATTGGTGTACTGAGAGCTCTTGAAGAACTAGGGATGGCTGATAAGATCAACATACTATATGGAGTAAGTAGTGGAGCTATCATATGAGCATATTGGTGTGCCGGATACAAAGCAGAAGAAATATACGAAAGATTAAAGAACCTCTATAGCTTTACCATAAAAGACATTAGCGGCCTCTGAAGCAAACAGCTCATAAAAAACGATAAATTCAAAAGAACATTTTCAGCGGATCTTCCATGAACATTCGAAGAACTGAACAAAAAACTCTCTATAGGATGCGTAGACAAAAACACATGAAAATTTATGGAATTTACCTCCTGAAATCTTTTGGAACCATTACTAGGAAGCATGGCAATACCAGGTGTATTTCCCGTGGTACCATATCAATGACATCTTCTGATCGATGGAGGGACAAGCAATGACTTCCCCGCAGATAAAGCAAGAGAAGAATATCCAGATAGCGAAATCATCGGAGTCGTGCTCAATAAATTCAAAGAAAATCAAAAACATTGAGGAATGATGCATACACTAAGCAATGCATCGACCATATTGCGTAGAAGCTGAACGATCAATAATATTGATAATGTCGACATAACGATACAGAGAGATTTGGATATAAATATCTTAAGCACCAACAGAGAAAAAATGAAGAAAATATATGAAGAATGATATAGAGATACACTCAAAAAATATGAAAAAAAATATAACATTTAGCCGCATCAAAAAACATGCATACATTTTACAGAACCATGATCATCTCAGACATCCATCTCGGAAAGCCTAATTCGCAAGCCGAAAATCTTTTGGATTTCCTGAAAAAAAACACAACGGAAACATTGATCATCGATGGTGATTTCATCGATTTTCGACAACTGAACATCCTCGGAAAACGGACAGAAAAAGAGACAAAAGTAGTGAATTATATCATCGAGCAAATGAATAAAGGAATGAAACTCATCTACATCAAAGGCAATCACGATGCGTTCATTAGAAAGCTTCATCACTTGCATTTCCCGAACATGAGTATCGTGAGTGATTATATGCTTACAACAAAAAACGGAAAAAACTATTATCTGACTCATGGTGAATGATTTGACTTCATCAACCACCACATCGTACGATTGGGCAAATTGGCTAATCTTTTCTATACGTTAGTCTATCTTTGAGAAAAACTATTCAACAAACATATGGGAAAAAAAGGATATATTCCTTTTGCGGAAAGACTGAAAATCCGATTCAAGAGACATCTCTTCCCAAAAAAAACGCTCCAGAGAAAAGCATTAAAATTAGCAGAAAAAAAATGATGCGATGGTATCATCATCGGCCATTATCACCTTCCCGATCATATGAAAAAAGACAGTCTCGAATATTTCAACACCGGTGACCGGGTGACGAGATGCACAGCGATAGTCGAAAACGAAAAGGGGAAATTAGAACTCATTCACAGCAAGAAATAAATCAAAAAAGAGGGACAGCTGCCCTCTTTTTCATAATCAGAAAGAAATATTATTTTAAATATGTGCTTAAGTCGATAGTCTGATTCAATTGGTTTCCTGCAGGATCTGCAGCAGTTACAACGACAGGGCCAAGTTCTGCGATTTGGAAATCAGCGGTAGAAATGCTATTTTTGAATTCATATAATTGCGTTCCATTTCTCGTGATTTTACCGCTCACGACTGCTGTCACATCTCTCAATGGTATGATGACGCTGTAGGTGCCATCAGCATTTTTTGTAACCTTGATGCCTGCGGTATATATAGTAGGAGCTGCGGTATCAGGAGCAGCAGGTTGTGCTGGAGCTGCGCCGAGAACAAGCTGAACAGGTATACTAGCTTTATTGGAGAACCCTGCGAAATCAAATGCAATGACATCAAGCGTATATTCATTGTTTTTGAATCCTGTTCCGCTGATGGTAATCTGTTTGGTATCATTCACGGTCTTCGTATTTCCTGAAGGATATTCAAAGGTAGCAACTTGTTGCTTATTGAGAAGCACCATAACTCTTCTGATATTCTTAGGTCCGCTAATGCTATAAGAAAGAGAGAATTGTGAATTTATCGTAGAATTTGCATCTGGAGAACTCACACTGACGATAATATTGGTATCAGGTTTTTCTGCAACACCTGGACACATCTGTGTAGGCATCTGAGCGAAAATGTTAGTATAGTTGTAGAAAACCCTTCCGCTACTAAAGGAAGATCCTGTTGCCGAAACGCCACCAGATACATATGCAGTGGATTCATTCCATCGTTGCGTAATTTCAGCGAGATCCATACCATTTGGCATAAAAGTCGTCGGTTTGATGAAATATCAGTTCTTGATATTATCACCGAAAGTATACGGACTGACAGTTCCATTGCATGCACCATCAAAGGTGATAGGAGTAGCTCCTTCATCTTCAGCAAGTCCTGGAGAATTTTTGTACTTGAGCGTGCTTACGACAAATTCTTTTGGAGTATTTGGACCAGCAGCCTTTCCAGAGATCTTGGAGATAGAAACGCTCATCAGATCAGCTTCCGGAATATCGCCATTGGTAATATAATTGTTGGTTTTCAATCGAGTGAATATTTTTTTGACAGGATTGGCATGGATAGTTCATCAGAATGCGTTGGTATTCATAGGAGTACCATCAGCGTTTCCTGCCCGGAACATCATGACTTTATCTGGAGTATACGCAGCCAACCAACCATCTCTTGCACGATTGCCTCTATCGGTCTTTGCATTGGAAGTTCCTGTCTTCAAAGCATATTTCAATCAAGAAACCGTGAATTTATTTTCCCGTCCTGGAATCCTATTTGCAGGATCCGCAAGAACTTTCCGAAGAAGTGAACGTATACCTGGTTTGATGACCTCATCTTGGAGATGCTCTCCGGTCTTTTGATAGAGGATAGAACCATCTCTTGATCTTACTTCCAAGATAGGATCGATAACCGCTGGAGTGGAGGTAGTCAAATGAGAATACGCATTAGCAAACTCGAGCATGGTGACTTCAGCAGCGCCGAGTGCAAGAGGATATCCATATTCGGTATTGTCATTGATGGATTCTAGTCCTAATTTTTTGAGGAAAGGCTTAGCCACGACCTCACCGCCAAGCGCAGTGATAACCTTTGCGGCAGGAATGTTTCTACTATGTCCGAGTGCCCATTTAAGCGGTAATATTCCCTCAAATTTGTTGTCAGCATTGTTAGGTTGATCTCCTCAGATCTTGAAAGGGATGTCATAGATAGGAGTATCAATAGTCAAAGGAAGTTTTTCCAAAGCCAATGCATAGATAAGCGGCTTGATAGAAGATCCTGTCTGTCTAGGTCTTCTGACCATATCGTTCTGTCCCTGGATGCTGGTATTGAAATAATCGATAGATCCTACATATGCAAGGACGTCACCATTCTTGGTATCGAGATAAATCATTGAAGTATTGTTAGCTCCGTTATCTTGCAAAACATTATTATTTGCTATGATAGCTTCTTCAGCAACTTGTTGTATCTTGCTATCAAGGGTGGTCTTGATAATGAATCCTCATTTATTCAATGTCCCTGTACCATATTTTTTTTCAAGCTCTTCAATGACCCGCCAAACAAAGTGAGGAGCTTTGATTTCCATGACATTTTTGCGGAATTCAACGGTAATACCTTGAATAATAGCTTCCTTGAGTTCATTTTCGGTGATATAACCATCTTCGTACATCCTATTGAGTGCAAGATCCTTTCTTCCATTGATGTATTTTACATTCAACGTAGATCATCAGACCGTAATAGTGAATGAACCGATACCATCTATAAATTTAACGACAGCATTATTGCTTTTTTTGTTGGAAAGGTCGGCATTATTGAGTATTTGAGTGAATTTTTGCATAACTGCGGTTTGAACATCGCCAGAAAAGAG
>CAZJMP010000030.1:6208-12821 GCA_964547365.1 uncultured Candidatus Peribacteria bacterium
TCCTTGCGAAGTTCTGAAGCAGAAAGACTACCTTTTTCCTTGCGGATCATCTTTTCCAAAACACCGCTAAGTTTGCTGGTAAGCAATATTTCCTTGATTTTTCTGACAACCGTTCTATCTTTCGTAAGAAGAAGGTTTCTGACCAACTGTTGAGGGATAGTTGAAGCTCACTGGACTCTAGAGCCAGGACTTACGACAGCTTTTACTGCAGCTCTGATCATACCCATAGTATCCAGACCGTTATGTTCTCGATAACGCTGATCTTCAAGCGCAACGATAGCATTGACCATATTTTGGGAGATACCGGTATAGGTAACATATTGTCTGTTTTCTTCAAAAAGCCTATATAATGTCTCTCCATTCCTATCCTGGATAAGCGTAGCTTCATTGAACACCATATCCTTGATCTGGCTGACATTAGGCAAATCGATCAAGACATTTCTCGTGAATCGGAATCCAAAAACGACAACAAAGAAAATGAACGCAGCAAGAAGCCAGAATATTATTTTCTTCTTCTTGTTCCTCTGTCCGTATGGATATGATGAAGCAGATGTATACGACCCAGAAGAGAATCTAGGGGAATACAATCTTTTCTGATTGAAATAACTCATGAATAGATATGCAAAAAATAAAAAGAAATCTACTGTAATGCACAGTAGACCTCTTATAGAAATATGTGATGGTTTTTCAATGGTTATTTACCGTAGATGTAACAGCTAATCTTACCGTTATTGGTATTTTCCCGACGTTCGGTGACGATGAATTTTCCTAAGTAGTTCATATCTCTGATAATCATCTTGCCGTCCTCTGGATAGTAATTGATGACCTTACCTACGTGTCCAGCACTAGATCTCAATCTGCTGTAGACAATCAACGCTCATACTGCTGGTTTGCTTCCGACTCTAAATCCAGCCTTCTTCGCATTTCCGCATCGTTCTCTCGCATCTCATCAGAAAGATCTGCTTTGAGTAGTATCATCGATGAATGGGAAGATATTTGGACTGATTATGGCTGCATACCACGTACAATATCACGCATAGAATCCATTTTTGATCTTCTTGGTATACGTCCATTTGGAAATGATAGTTCCCTTATCGGTATTCATGCTATCGCCTTCGTTATCAGAAGAAACGGTAACGGTAGTATTTCTTTTTGTCGTGGTAGTTGGCTTACCGGACTTGTTAATGGTAGGCCTATAGGTAATGGTTGATTTCGGTATGATTACTGGCTTTGGTCTCTCGAGAAGTCAAAGATCATATGCTTTTTCCTTGGTGATATTGATATAGACATCTTGCCCTGGAGTGAAAATCTCGGACTCATCCTGAACATAGTTCAAAGTCATCAGATCCTGAAGATTCAATCCATACTGATTAGCAAAAACAAGGACATTGATTTTCTCCTTGATAGTATAGAAAATACCATCTACCTGTTCGGAGATTTTCAATACCTGTCCTGGATCTAATGTTTCTTTTTTGAGATTGTTCTCCTTTTTGATGCTAGAAACAGTGGTTCCAAAAACCCCTGCTATTTTGAGTAAAGTATCTCATTCTTGGACCGTATATTGGATGACACCGTTATTATTGGTATCGATATCCACATTGATAGTATCCAAGTTGATTGCGTAAGAAAGTCCATCATCACTTTCGATAAAACTTGAATTGATTGCTAGTTGTTCTTGATTGTTTTCAAACAGATCTGCGCTTGCGATAACAAAAATAAAGAACACAATAAAAAATAACGACAACACAAACTTAAAGTAGTTCACGCGGTTAAATTTGATCATACAAGATTCAAGTGATAAATGGCGGAGAGAGTGGGATTTGAACCCACGGACCGGTTGCCCGATCGGCTGCTTTCAAGGCAGCTGCATTCAACCACTCTGCCATCTCTCCACAGAGTCTGATTAACGGATTTTCTTACGTGGTTGAATACTTACAATGTAAACTTATAGATATTTGGTATCGTTTTTCAAGCAGAACATACATACTAGACATTTTGGCTATTTTTACTATTATATGGAGCGAAAAACTTGAATTGCTAAAAGATTTTATTATGTCTATATAAGAAATATTCAATTCGAGATTCGTGATTCGGAATCATTTAATCAATAAATCAAGGAAACAAGTATGAAGTATCCCCTCAAAAAAGTACAGACATGAATGAATAATCCCATCCTAAGGAATGTTTCTGACGAAGTCGAAGAGATCAGCGAAGAGTTGGTTGATTTTTGTGATAAGCTCTTAGTAGCTATGTATGAAAATAAAGGCGTAGGATTAGCTGCTCCGCAAGTAGGAGAAAACATCAGAATCATAGCAACTAGCCAATGGGAAAAAAAGCCAAAAAAAGACAAACTCCTCTGAACCACCATCATGATCAACCCAAAGATCGTGGACAGATCCAAAGAGATGATTCTCTGGGAAGAAGCATGCATCTCATTACCAAACTGCACGGGCATGGTCAGAAGACACAAAGGTATCCATGTAGAATTCATAGATATCAAAGGAAAAAAGCAAAAACAGAAATACAAGGATTTCAATGCTGTTATCATCCAACACGAAATTGATCATCTGGATGGTATCCTCTTCATGGATAAAATCATACCAGAGAAACCGAAGAAAAAATCAGAAAAAAAATAATTTATCCATGCAAAACACTATGATAGAGCTTATGAAATATACCTACCTGATGGAAGCGGACAAGATCCAACAGGAGCTTGATGCATACCGAAAAAGATATATCGAAATCATCGATAACGAAAAATCCACTCGGGTGGAACTCAACGAGGCAAGAGCCATCCTTTTCCTGACAGGACATATTTATTGCGAAGAAGTGGCTGTAGGCGCTGTAGAGAGAAGATTGCATCTTCTACCAGGGAAGCCGACATTAGTTGAATTCTTCCTTTTGATAGACAGCGAATCCGAGATGTTGGAAGATTATAGGAAACATAATTTGTTCAATAAGCTAGAAAGATTCTATAGGATCATCAAGGCATATAAGAATAGATACAGAGAAGGAAAATATTATCTGGAAGAAGAGAAATTCCTCAAAAGATACCAAGAAATGAGTCCGAATCCGGAGATGTGGATTGGCTACAAAGGAGATTTCCCAAATAAAAAATAATCCCGCAACAAGGCGGGTTTTTTTTATGATATACTATATATTTTATGATATACTATATATAAGGATTAATTCACGAAATCTTGTGGAGACAAAAATCCGAGCGTAATGTTGTTCGGTATTTTCACGATCTCTGCACTCACATCGACCACATCTCTCTTGAAACTAGATGATTGGACAGCATTCCAGTTCTGTTGTTTATAATCAAGCAGTTTAGTCTTTAATATTTCATATTTAAAGGTAATTGCGGTCATCTCTTGGTTCGCTTGTTTCAAGAAATATCCGCGCGTAGAGGACATGTTGACGAAATAGAGATAGATGAAGCCACAAACAAGAAGGAAAACAAAAGCTCCAGAAACCTTAAAAAGTTCAACGATACTATCGTAACGTTTGTATTTGCTGATGATTCATGTGTAGGCCTTACTCATCTGGCCAGGAATAAAAGCAAATGTTTTCATATACAAAATTCAAGTAAAATTAAATGCTTTCAATTACTCTTATCTTCGCGCTTCTGGCAGCTCTATTTACTGCCACTTCCTTATAATTCGGTTTGATAGGTTTCTTAGTCACAAGCCTATATTTTCAGGTTTCAACCAAAGCATTGAAGGTTTGTTTCACTAATCTGTCTTCGATGCTATGATAGGTAATTATTGTACATCTTCAAGACAATTGTAGACATTCTGGAAAGTCCGCAAGAAACCTCTTCAGATTATCCAATTCCTTGTTGGTTTCGATCCTCAACGCCTGAAAGATAACAATAGACGCAGGATCCCCGAGCCCACAATCATTCAAGATTTTTTTGAATTCTTGCGTTGTGGTAATCGGATTTTGTTTTCTGGTAGTAACAATATGTTTAGCAAGTTCAAGCGCTTTTGGTGAAGAAAAATCTGCATATTCTTCGAAAATATGTGCAAGTTGTTCTATCGTAGAGCTTGCGAGGATATCTGCTGCCGTCTTGCCTGCAGAGGTATCAAATCTCATATCCAACGACACATCGCCTCTAATACTGAACCCACGGCTTACGTCCTTGAAATGTTCAAGATTCACCCCCAAATCATTCAAAATATACTCTGCCTTTCTTCACGCCAACACCGAAACGATATCCGCATAATTTCCACGCACATATTCAATCCTATTTTCTATTTTCAATTCTCAATGTTCAATTCTTTCCTTAGCTTTATCCATCATTTTTTCATCTACATCGAAACCGATCAGCTTCGCCTCCTTAGCAATAGACAAAAGTGCGATAGCGTGTCCACCATGTCCAAGTGTACAATCTACGATAAGTTTAGTATTTTGAGGAAGATAATCACAGACTTCCTTGAGCATAACCGGCGTATGAAGAAGCATCAACGGATTGATAAATTAAAGAATCGCGAATTACAGATTACGAATTATAAATAAGTTTTCAATGAGTAATAGAGAATATGTATTTTTATTACATTGATTTCCCAAGCCTTTTCTATAAGGTAGTTTCCACAACTATAGTCAGTAATCAAACAGTTTCATTATTATTAGTTGTTAGTTTTTAGTTGTTAGGTAATTCATGAAAATAGGTTTAGTCGGTTCCACCAACGTCGGAAAATCCACACTCTTCAATAGGCTTATTGGTCAATTTAGAGCAATAGTAACAGATATTCCAGGAACCACGAGAGATATTATCCAGCACAAGACGCAGATCGACGACATCGGCAACGTCACTTTTCTCGATAGTCCAGGATTGCATGATTTTACAGAAGAACAACCGCTCATCCAACAAATCATAGACGAATCTGACATCCTCCTCTTCGTAATCGACGATAGTGTAGGAATCACGGCCAAAGAACAACAGATTTTCTGATATATCACCAAAAAGAACAAGAAAAAACATACGGTCCTTATCATCAACAAGATTGACATCAAACACAAGGAAAAAGATTACGATCTTGCTGTAAATGACTATTTTGACCTAGGATTTGACCATATCATCGGCATCTCTGCCAAGAAACAGAAGAATCTTAGTGAGGTCAAAGATCTGCTCATCAAAATAGTGAATACGGGAAACATGAAAGAAAAGACAGATGAGATATTGCCAGCCAAACAAGCACAGAAAGACCCAAATTTCACTCATCTCGCTATCATCGGCAAACCGAATGCAGGGAAATCCACACTCTTGAATACTCTCGTCGGCAAACCGCTTGCTAAAGTTGAAAATATCCCAGGAACCACTCGCGATTACGTCACCGGAGAATTTACGATAGGAAAAAAGAAATACAAAGTATATGACACAGCCGGCATCAGAAAAAAAGGAAGCGTTCACGGTATCGAAAAAATAGCGAACGACAAAACCTTGGAGATGCTGAAATTCATCAGACCGATCATACTCTTTATAGTAGACGGAACAGAAGGGATTTCGCATAGGGATATGACTCTCATCCAAGAAATAAATAATCTGGCTCTTCCCATGATTCTCTGTATGAACAAGATCGATCTCCTCGATAAGAAACAGCTAGATTTTCTTGTCAAAAAATCATTTGCAATGATGGATTTTGCAAAATATATGCCAATCTTCCCCATCTCAGCACTGACAAAAAAAGGCGTGAAAGAGATCTTCACCGTCGTCGGCAAGATGAAAAAAGAAGCCGAAAAAAGAATCGAAACAGGTCCGTTAAATGATGTTATTTGAAAAGAATTTATCGCAAGACCGCCAAGGTTTCCAAAAAACAGAGCCTGCAAAATCATGTATATCACCCAAGTAGATGTAAACGCACCTACCTTCGTAGTATTTGTAAACCACAAAGACAGAGCAAACTTCGCATTCAAAAGATGGATAGAAAATAGTATCAGGAAACATTTCGATTTTATGGGAACGCCTATCGTCATCAGATTTAAGGGTAGAACAGACTCAAGATTGAAGAAACTTGAAGAACAAGATGAACAAGACAAAGAATAGATTTACCTTTTACCTTTTCTATGAAACAACGAAAACTCCGAACATCGATCATCGTATTGATTGGAATAGATCTCATGTCTAAATATATTTTCTATACGCTCGAATATCTAAAGGAAATAGTACGAATCCATCCAGTATTTAATCTATGAATATCGCGGTCATTGCCTGTACCGTTCGCCATCATAATAGGAGTAAGTATAATCGGAATAGGAGCGTTTATATTTCTTTTCATCAAAAAGAAGATACATCGATTGACAGCAGCATTCCTGATAGCAGGAACTGCAGGAAACCTTATAGACAGAATATGGCTAGGAGGCGTGAGAGATTTCATCAATATAGAGCTTTTCAATTTTCCCGTCTTCAACTTAGCAGATGTAATGCTAACTATTGGAGTCATCTTGCGAATATTTATAGTTATGCTTGAAAAAAAAGAATAAAAATTTACAATTCCACTATACGGACGTCATTCCGGCGTTACGTGTTGCAGCCGGAATCCATATCAAATCGTATATTTTTGTTTTATTAGTTATTATTATATCATGCAGTACACAGGAACCGTAAAAT
>CAZJMP010000031.1:0-12302 GCA_964547365.1 uncultured Candidatus Peribacteria bacterium
TAATGAAAAAAGTTATTAGGCTGTTGGAAGAGTTAGCCTTACCGATAAAATATGTCGGTGAAGAAAAACGGAAAGAAGGATTGAAGAAGGTAAAAAAGATGAAATTGTAATATTTGTATTAAAAAACTTATTCATATGTTAGTATTGACTTTATTAATTATATAGTTATACAATAAACAATGATTTATTCGATAAAAAAATGGCTATGGAATATATAAAAAACTCCGACAAAAATAAATTATTGGAAATTGATGATCTCCTTCAGAAACCTGACTGAGATATTGTTAATCTCAAAGGTGCTGTACACAGGATCAGGAAACTATCGAATATAAATTTTGTCGTTCTTAGGACGAGCAGGGATGTGATACAATGCATAAGTATGGAAAGTGATGATCCTTCTCTCCAGAACCTGAAGGAATGAGATTTTGTCGAGGTCGAAGGAAGTATCGTAAAAAATACGGAAGCATATAAATGATTAGAAATCAATATCAGTGCGATAAAGAGACTTTCATGACCTATAGATAAGATGAGTATGAATGTAGGTAAAGAGATAAAGGCAAACCTGGATTTTGTTTTGGATAACAGGGTAGTTGCATTGAGGAACCTGAAATTGAGATCGATATTCAAGATTCAGGAAGGTATCTGAAAATCGTTCAGAGAATATTTTTGAGACAATTGATTTACGGAAATTCATTCTCCAAAGATCGTGAAAGCAGGAGCGGAATGATGAACGAATATGTTCGAGATCGATTATTTCTGAGATAAGGCGTATTTAGCTCAAAGTCCGCAATTTTACAAACAGTTCATGGTTCCGGTGCACGGAAGGGTGTATGAGGTATGATCAGTATTTAGGGCTGAGAAGCATAGGACTTCAAGACATATCAACGAATATACATGATTGGATATAGAGATGTGATTCATAGATTCGTTTAGGGATATCATGGAAATCGAGGTTGGGTTTATCAAACATGTGATGCATGTATTGCAGATGCAATATGCAAATGAAATCAAATTACTCAATATAGAATTGCCGAAGATCCCTGAAGAAGGAATCCCTGAGGTAAAGTTTCAGGAGATAAAAAAAATCGTTGCAGAGAAATATAATAGGCCATTCAGAGATGAATTTGATTTGGAGCCAGAAGAAGAAGCCCTTATAGGCAGATATATAAAAGAAGAGACATGAAGCGATTTTGTCTTCGTGACACATTATCCCGAAAAGAAAAGGCCGTTTTATACGATGCTGAACAAAGAAGATCCCAAATATACCGATAGTTTTGACCTCCTATGCAAATGATTGGAAATTACGACTTGATGACAGAGAATACATGATTATACTATCCAGAAACAAAGGATGATAGAGAAAGGATTGAATCCAGAAGATTTTAAGGAATATCTTGTACTTCATAAAAACTGAACGCCTCCTCATGGTTGATTCGGAATATGACTAGAAAGACTCACCCAAAAGATAGTCTGACTCGAAAATATACGTGAAGCGACATTGTTCCCTAGAGATGTAAAAAGATTACTGCCATAATCACACATAATGGTTGTTTTATATTCTTATCATATCTAGTATGAAGAAGAGACGACAAACACCGATCATTAGAGTAAGAAATGTAAAATTCGGTTGTTAAAAAAAATTTTAGGGGGAGGTAACTCCTCCTAAATTTTATCTGTAAAGTGTACTTATGATCTTTCAGTGCTTTCTATGACTCACATATCTATGTAATCTGAAGTGTAAGCATTGTTATGCCAAGAATATCAAAAATAACGTTTCCATGGATCTTGATCGTGTCAAATCGCTCGCTGATGAGTTGCTCAAATTATGAGTGATAAAGATAGTCTTGTCTCATGGAGAACCATTGATATATCCGCACATATATGATGTCATAGCGTTGTTCAAAGAGAAATGATTCCATGTAACACTTATGTCCAATTGATTGTTGTTGGACACAAAAAATATAGAGAAATTGGAAAAGGCTCGCTTGGACAAGATATTTATAAGCTTGGATAGTTGTGATCCTGCTATATATGAATCGCTCAGAGGATTGAAATGAAGTTTTAATCTGGTTTTGAAAGCTATAGATGTTTTGAAGGGATCGAAGATAAAACGATGAATTGCCTCTACTATCTCACAATTGAATAAAGGGGAATTGGGAAGAATAATGGATTTCGCTGCCAACCATTGAGCGAAGGAACTAAGCATGTTGACGATAAGAGGTAACTGATATTATGATTGATTGCTTCCGTACGAGGAATACAGGAATATCATCGTGAACCTACGGAAATATTACAAGGAGCGCCATTTCTGAAAGATAGAATTATTGTTGCATGATAGGCATATCCCAGGTTTCTTGGAACCGCATGTGCATGAAGAGGAAAAAGAAAACATAAGATCTCAGAATCAATGTTCGTTGTGAAAGAATCGGATTAGTATATCACCTGACGGTAATGTATACCCATGCAATTTCATTCTAGAGAAGATGTGAAACATCAATGAATCTCCTCTCGAAGAGATCATAAAGAACAATAAAGACAAACAATTCACTAAGTGTGTCACTTGCGTTTTAGATAGATAAAAGAAACTGATGGAAAAAGATGTGTTTTCAAAAAAACAATGATTGACGGTAAGGACATGAGATGATGTTGTTATAGTGTTCGATTCGGAAACAGAGTGTCTGTATGAATTAAATGAGAATGCAGGGGCGATTTTGGGTTTGATAGATGGAGAAAATAGCGTCGCCGACATCATGAATAAAATTTCTTTGATGTATGATACAGAAGAATCTTCTTTCCAGGAAGAGATACTTTATCAGATAAGAAAATTCGAAGAATTATGAATCATAGAAAAAAAATAGCGGTGATCAATCAAAAATATTGAGTGCCCGACGGGTTGATTCATTTGCCGTTGGATCTAGCATATATCGTTTCTGTATTGAAAAAGGAATGACATGATGTTAAGATTTTTGATATGGTTTTTGGGGATGTGTCATATGAAGAGTTAGATTCCTTTCTTTCAGATTTTACTCCGGATATAGTTGTCTGATCGACAGTGACTAAGTCATATGCGACCATGTTGGAGGTTATGAAAAGAGTAAAATATAATCGTGCGAACACACTTACCATCCTTACCGGAGAGCATGTCACATTCATTCCTGAAGAAGTGTTGATGAGACATACATACATAGATATCGTGACATCTTTCGAGGCTGAATATACCATGAAAGATATCGCAAACGGGATGCCTTATACGGAGATATTGTGAATCTCATATAGGGATGAGGGATGACAGGTTATCAAAAACGATCATAGACCGGCAATCATCGATATCGAGGCGCTGCCATTCCCTGATAGGCAAGCGTTCCCTTTGGATAAATATCTGAAACATGATTTTGAGACAATCATCCAGACTACGAGATGATGCTACAAGAAATGCAAATTTTGCGTAAGAGCGGTCTATGGCAGGACGTTAAGAATAAGAAAGATGGAAAGCGTCATCGAGGAGATAAAAGCAGTGATATCGTTATGATTCAAAAGGATATTTTTTTCTGATGATACATTCACGTTTTCCAGACAGAGGGTCTTGGAATATTGTGATATGGTCAAAAAGAATGATATGAAGTTCAAATGGGCATGCAATGCTAGGGTCGACAACATCATTTCAGATGATGCTTCAATAGATGAGTTGCTCCAGAAGATGGCTGAATCATGATGTTATAGATTATTCTTGTGATTGGAATCGGGGAGTGATGATGTACTTGAGAGTGTCGATAAATGAATAACAAAACAAGATATTGAGAAAGCTATCAAAAAAATAAAGGAATACGGGATAGAAGTGCATGGTTCATTTGCTCTGTGAATGATCTGAGATACGAGAGAATCAATAAAAAAGACTGTAGACTTTGCAAAGACGTTGGATCTTGATATGATTTCTTTCAATTTGATGACGCCATATCCTGGTACTGATCTGTATAATAATAGGAATGAATATAAAATTTCGATAACGGATCCATATCGGTATGAGAAAACTGATCGATATAAGAAGCCAATTGCATGAATAGATGATATATCGGCAGAGGAACTAATAGATATCGTCAAAATGGCATATTTAGATTATTTGACATAATATGGATACATTACAGGTGGCATTCATATGAAGCGGAAGAATTGCAAAAATCCATGCAGATATTTTGCAAGAGATGAAGTTATCGCAGAATGTAGAGATAAGATGATGCTATAGCAAGACGCAAAAAAATAGAGAAAGATTCTGTAAAAGATATTGATGTACAGCATATGATTCTTTCGATGCATTGCTTGCTGATGGAGTGGATTGTGTATATATCTGTATACCTCCATGAGAGAATTGATTCTATGAAAAAAGATTGATTGAGCAAAATGTGAGTTTCTTTGTAGAAAAACCTATCGGATTGCCAAGCAATATAGCAAAGATAAAAGAGAATGTAGATTTGTTGAAAAAATATACAGCAACTATAAAAGTGTGATATCAATGGAAATATCGAAAGTTTATAGATGCAATACTAAAATTTGTGCAGGAACAGGATTTTTGCTACATGACCTATAATAGGCATGCAATGAAGTCTTTTATCTCCAAAGATGAAGAGGAGAAATTGTTTGGTTGACCGTTATTTTCAAATCTTTCTCATGTCGTGAATCTAATGATGCAGATGATCGATGTTTCTGATATTATAATGTGAGAAGCTTTTTGTGAAAAAGAGAAAGATTTTTTTTCCGCGACGATATATACCCCAAAAGCGTTCTGTGATATTAATTACTTGGGGTCATTGATAAACAGAGATTATGGGTGATTGATGGAAATATTATGAAATAAATGAAGATTGAGTGTCAGGATTGATGATAATTTTCAATATTCGCTCACTCTATCGTCATCAAAATGATTGGATGAAATCTATAAGGAAGAAACTTCAGAATGAGAATATTATAGGGAAAATATAGATTTCATCGAACAAGTAAAAAACAGAAGATCAGGATGTCAAGAATATGTGGATGCCTACCGCACATTGGAAATTCTAAATAAAATACAAGAAAAAATAGTAAATATTTAGCATATTTTGCTGTGACACATGGAACATAAGATTTTTTCATGAGATCAGATAGCATACCAGGATCAGACCCTCAAATTGATGAAGGGAGCTGTATCTTTTCCAAAAGATATATTACACGTTTTCAATACGACAGATTCATTCGGAAGGATAAGCAAAAGCGCCTCATCGGCAGTAGAAGGTTTCTTCTCTTTTTCATATTTTAATTATGATAGGGATGATAAGCTGCCGTGGGCATCCCATATCCATTATGAGAAATTTTTGGGACAACCGTATTTTTCATTGAAGGAAATAAATCAGCTCATGGATGTGGAGGATCTTATGAAATCCTTGTGAATAAGCAGGACGGAATTTTATAAAAAATATCTACATTCGCAGACAAGATCACAAATCTCGTACCTGGATAAAACCACAACCGCCAAAGCGATAGAAGGAGATATCTATGAAACATTGATCGATTCTTCTGTGTTCAAACAATTCTCCAGAGGCGTTATCAAAAACCTTTTTGAGATAGCTCCTGATGATAATAAAGAGATATTGAAAAAAAATATAAGAGACATAGGTTCGATAATCACGAATTCGGAAAGTTTATTAGCATTTAATAAAAGCTTCGTCCAGCATTTTTTGGATGATAAGGTTATATTGACGGATAGTTTTGAACAATTTGATGTAGAAAGACAGGAATCTTATACAGCACTTTCGTACTGGTTCGATAACTACGGAATCTATAAGGATGCATATAATGAAGCAGTCAAATGATCGTCACTGAAGACATTGAAAGCGTGAAATCTTCCATATTTCTGCGTCAATGTGGATACGAAAGCAAGAGGGGAAATATTTTATGATGATGTCAAAAAAGAAATTACACTATATGGAGACAAGAAAATTCCGTACACCACTATGGATGAATTTCTGCAATATCTGAAATTATACAATAGCATTATCGTACCAAAAGCGTTGATGCTATCGTATCAAAAATTGCTACATGGGAATGTTATCCTACCGAAGAAATGATCGGAATATGTATTTTTGCTGCATACGTTTTATGAACATATCCAGAAATCGGGGATAGTGCCAGAGATCAATAAACTATTGATGGTGGAATTCGATCTTTTCAAAGAGCTATGAAATCTTGACACATTGAAGATACCGTTGAAATTAGCGGAATTATTATGATTGTCTATATGAGACGAAATGATGGGTTTGCCCAAGGAGAGCTACAAGGAAGTCAGCGGAAATGAATTCTATGAGAACTATATGAAAAGATACGATGAAGCGAATCAAATGATAGCTATCATAAAGAATAACAAAAACAATATTCCTGAACAGATGAGAGCTGTCGGATTCGATCAGGTTACAGAATATGAACATCTTGTGATTACAGCAGAAGAAGTGCTTCAGAGCATAAGAAACAGAAGCATTGATGGGAGGGTTGATTCATGATTGCTCCAAGAAAAGAATATCATATCAAAAGAGATTTCAAACATAAAAAAAACGTTCTATTCATGCTTGTTGCAGACAGTCATGGATTGTAAATATATCACGAAAATAGATAAAAATAGCTTCAGGCCATACATATTACGATTGCTGGCAATAAATCCGGATTTGATAAATAACCTTGTAAATAATGCGAAAATATCTATTTTTGATGTTGCGAACAACTGTTATCAAGATAAAACATAATTTTTATCCGATCATCCTATCATATGGACAAACCATATTTTGCAGATCTCCATCAAGATATCATAAATCTCTTCAAAGATGTCGGTATCGCTGATATCAATAAGATTTGAATGGATGGCGAGAATAACGATTATCAGATAAATATCCCTTTCATGAAGAAGGCTAATGCCAAGATGATCTTTAGTACGAGCTTCGCTTTCTTTAAATCAAAACAGACATTAGGATTATCCCATTTTGAAAATATATTGTATACCTTATCGTTGAATGCAGCGATATTGTCCCTATATAAAGATACATTTTCAGTGATATCAACTCCTTCTGATATAGAGACGATACTTTCCACTGATAAAATCTGAGTGGTAAATCATCTGGAATGAATATATGGGATAACGGATATGCGACAAATAGATGTTTTATATGACTTATGAATAAGGTCTATCGGGATTACGCGGAATTATGATTCTGATATCTCTACATGCTGCAAGACCAAAAATGATTTTTGATTGACGTATAAAGGAAAGGAGATGGTCAAATATCTATTGAAGAAAAATATCATGGTGGATCTTTCCCATATCTCTGACAAGGCGTTCGAGGATATTATCAGCATCTGCGATAAACCCGTCATGGTGTCGCATACAGCGATTAGGGCACTCAATGACTGCGATAGAAATATAACCGATCATCAATTGGATCTAATGAAAAAAAACTGAGGATTGGTCGGGATAAATTTTTCCACATTATTTCTGAACGGAAACTTCGAAGGTAAAATAGAGGATGTAGTAAAACATATCAGATATGCTGTCGATAAGGTCTGAATAGATCATGTAGGGATTTGATCGGATTTTGAATGAATAGGGAAAAATATATCACCAGAATGACTGAAAACGATAGCTGATACGCCGAAATTGTGAGAGGCATTATTGGCTTCGTGATTTTCCTCTGAAGATGTTGAAAAAATTATGTATAAGAATGCCATCGATTTCGTAAAAGCATATCTCTAATGGCAGATACTGTTTTTCCGTACAAGGAAAAACTATCGAAGATGCTTGCTGATCGTGATTTGGCTGCTCTTTCTTTTTTGCTGAATACGATTGATACTTCCATCATATCAGCATCTGACGATGTAAGCGAAAAAATAGTACATGCTGTCTCTGACGTCATCAATGCGTATGCCAGAACATTATGCATACCGACTGATCCAGGATTCCAGATCCTATGATTTTCCGGGGAATGAGGGAAATGAATCCGTATGTATAATATCTCAACCATCTCCTGCATACTTGCTGCTTTGCTTTATGATGAGGTGAAAATCGTGAAAAGCGGATCCAAAAAGAATACGAGCACGTGCTGAAGTTTCGACTTCCTGAATTACCTATGAATACATAGCAAACCGGATGAGGTGGATGTATCATTGGCCAATCATAATATCGCATTCGTCGAAACGGTGGGATTGTATCGATTCCTACCTATTTTTTTCATGCAGAAAAATTCGTTATGCGCAGAGATCTTCAAAAGGACGATATTCAATGAAGTGCAGTACAGCTACAAGATCATATGATTGAATACTCATGAGTATGATACATACATACAGAAATATAGCGAAAGCGGGATAAAGAGATTGTGTTTACTATCAAGTACGGATAAGGATCATCATGCCATTATCGATGAGCTGCTCTATGGATTGGATATCACCATGGTGTCGTATGAATATGAAGGTAAAAGCATGAAATCGGAACATCTGGGTATTAATTGATCTCAGTGAGTCTCGTTGCAGGAGTATGTATTGGATGAAGATACGCTTGAACAGAGAAAACGTTTTTTGGAATCCATCATCACCAAAGAAATCGATATGGAAAACAGATTCATGAAAACCGTCTTATTGAATGTCGCCCTCATACTGTGCATGTACAATGATAAGCCATTGATGGAAAATTTCGACGCCGTCAAAACAAGATATCTGGAAAGCAAAGATATGCAAGAGAAACGAGAAGCTTTGCTTGATTTCTATGCGAACTAATGTGTTATCGGTATCCTTTCCTGAAAAAACAATTATTAGGTTTTATATTATAATAAGCTTGATTTTTTCATTTTATTATATATAGTAAAAAGCAATAGATAAGGTAAAACAAAAATTTAAAGCAAAAATAATATGGACACAACTAAAATCAAACAGATTGTTGCCGAAAAACCTTTTGAACAGGTTTTAACCGTAGCCGGCTGGGTCAAAACTTCTCGCGATTTCAAACACATCAAATTCATCACCATCAACGACGGAAGTTGTCTGCAATCATTGCAGATTGTCGTAGAAGGCGATGTAGGAGGGACGTTTGATTTTCAGAAAGTATCAGTTGGAGCATCGATAGCTGTAGAAGGGGTAGTTAAGAAATCTCAAGGAGAAAAACAGGACGTAGAATTGTTGGCTCAGAAAGTCAATATTTTAGGTGGCTCTCCCGAAGACTATCCCATACAGAAGAAGAATCACTCCATGGAATTTCTGAGGACAAAAGCGCATTTACGATCCAGAACCAACACCTTCTCAGCTATTTTCAGGGTCAGGTCCGAGTTATCTTTCGCAATACATAGCTTCTTCCGTGAAATGGGATTTGTCTATGTGCATACGCCGATTATAACCGGTAATGATTCAGAAGGCGCAGGAGAGATGTTCCAGGTAATCAAGGAAGGTGATGATTTCTTCGGCAAAAAAGCTTTTTTGACCGTGAGCGGACAGTTGCATGCAGAAACCATGGCATTGGGCCTTGGTAATGTCTATACATTCGGTCCTACGTTCCGTGCGGAAAAGTCGCTTACCAAGATCCACACTGCTGAGTTCTGGATGCTCGAACCCGAAATGGCGTTCTATGATTTGCAAGACATGATGGTCCTTTCTGAGAAATTCATTAAATATGTCGTCAAGCATATTGTCGCTTCTTGTCCTGATGAATTGGCGTTTTGTACGCAATTCATGGAAAAGGGGCTCATCGCAAGGATTGACGATGTCCTTAATAAACAATTCTCAAGGATGACCTACACGGAAGCCATAGACGTGCTTTCCAAAGCGAAACAGTATTTTGAATTCCCGGTGAAGTGGGGGATCGACCTGCAGACCGAACATGAGAAATATCTCACCGACGTAGTGTGCAAAGGCCCTGTATATGTAACCGATTATCCCAAAACCATCAAAGCCTTCTATATGAGGGTAAATGATGATGATAAGACGGTTGCTGCTACGGACCTGCTGGTGCCTGCTGCTGGAGAACTCATAGGAGGTTCGCAAAGGGAAGAACGTTATGATGTGCTAGTGAAGCGCATGACGGAACTCGGAATGCCGATTGATCATTATGGATGGTATCTGGACCTGCGTAAGTATGGCTCCGTGCCATGTTCAGGATTCGGAATGGGATTCGAACGATTGCTGATGTTTCTGACTGGCGTAGCCAATATCAGGGATTGTCTGGCATATCCAAGGACGCCCAACAACCTCGACTACTAATGGGATTTCCATTGAAAACATAAAGAGAATGTTGTTTACATTCTCTTTTTTTTGATCGTCGATTCCTTATGATAGAAAGCGATAATGATGCCAAAGAATGCATATACATAAAAAAATAATCTTTAAAAAAACACAATAGGTATAAAGGTTTATTTTTTATATGCACAGATGAAGAGATTGGTTACTAGAGTTTCTCAGACCGTTGAAGTTCCTTGTAAAAACAAACTGCTGACGATAGAGCAAGCGAAATCCGTGGAGATCTTTGATGAGTTTCTCGTGAAGACGGAGAATATAGGGAAGTTTTATTATATCTCCGATCTGAAGTGACCGACATTTAGAGATTCTTATATAGAATTAGATGATGCATATGATTCCAATTTTAGCATGGATTGACCATTAAAGTTATTTATGGAGATAACATCCAGATGTAATATGAAATGTAAATGATGTTATATTCCAAATGCTCATGGGTTTGATCAGAATATAGATAATCTCAAATATGTCGTAGATAATGCAAAGGATTCGTGAGTAATCTCTATACAACTTCTCTGATGAGAGCCTACTTTACATAAATGATTGATTGAATTAGTTTCATATATAAAAGAAAAAAATATCAGGACATGATTAGTAACTAACGGATATTTTTTGGATGATGAATTGATCTGATCATTGGATGGTCGCTTGGATTATTGTACAATCAGCATAGATGGAGATGAAAAATTTCATAATGGATATAGGGGCAATCCTCATAGTTTCCAGAAAGCTAAAAAAGCTTTTGATCGTTTAGTTCAATCAAATATTACTCCAGAAGTGCTCATGACCGTCAGTAAAAATAATATATGATTGATAGATGATGTGTTTGCTGTATGCGGAAATAATCCTGCATATATGACATTGAAGGTTATACAACCATCCACGGGCAATAGTAATGCGGATCTTTTGTTATCTGATACGGAGAGAGAGATAGTCAAGACGAAGACCAAGAATCTCGGGATAAGATTTACTGATGCAAAATCACGTTTCGGAGAGAAAAAGAAATCTACATTTTTCGGATGTCCTGGAGGAATACTGACAGGAGTAGTAGACGTAAACTGAGATATTTTCAAATGTATATATTCTAGAAAAGAGAGATTATGAAACGTCTATGAAAATACATTGTGAGAGATTCGGAAGGAGACCGGCAAAAAACTAAAAGAACTGATATCTATGAGCGAGCATTGCAAATTGTGCGATCATGTAGGGAGATGTGGCGGTTTCTGCGATATAAATGGCGCTCTATGTAGATTCGGATAATGCGTTTTATCGGTGCGATATCCATGAGATTAGAGGGTAAAAACGACATCATAAAGATAATCTGAGTCCCTGGATCCGGGAAGTCTTTCTTATTGAAAAAATTGAGAGAGACGTTACCGAGAAGATTCAATTTTATAGAATTCTGACAGGAGGTGGAAAAGAGAGCAGCCAAAACCATACATGAAGGATGAACACAAAAGAAGAGCAATGCGGAATCGCTTATTGAAGAAATCATATTGTATGACGCACCCACGATATTGACATATCATACGCTTCGTCGGGATGGAAAAAAATATGAAAAAGATCTGCAGTTGGAGGAAATAATGAATGGTGTCGGATATATATATGTGTATGCGAAACCTGAACATATCCTCAAGAGAAGAATGATAGATAAGGCGAATAGGATTAGGGACAGAGAGATGGGCGATATCCAGCAAATAAAAGAACATAATGCATTGATCAGGAAAGATATGATGGCATTACAGGAAAAAATGTGATGTATGTATCTGGAGATAGTGAATGATTATGATAATGTGCAAGAAAATATAGGGAAGATGAAAGGGTTCGTCTATAAAGCTTTCTGAATGCAATAGTGCTATTCGCCTAATTGTTCTGACAATAACCTGTTTTTTTTTTCTGGTTTTTCATTATATACCTTAACTCTTTCTTGCATTCTTTGGTTGATTCCCTATTATCAACTACTGTTTTATCAGTACGAGAATGATGAATATACGTAACTTTTGTATTATCGCACA
>CAZJMP010000032.1:0-12037 GCA_964547365.1 uncultured Candidatus Peribacteria bacterium
AAAAAAACAATGCTGATACAAATAGGAAAGTACTATTTTTCTCGCATTGATTCTTTGTTTGATATTCATGATGAAAAATAAAGAACTAAAGATCTACTTCATTATAATTGAAATATGTAAAGATTGAAACATTGAAAGATTAATTTTCCATTTTTTCCATTTTCAATTCTCCATATATTAAGCGTCGACTACCTTATCCTTTGATTTGCTCTTAATAGTAATCACTTGTTTCCCTTTGTAATATCCGCAAACCGGACAAACTCTGTGAGAAAGCTTTTTAGCTCCGCAGTTTTTGCATACAGAAATCTTGTATGTATCTACCATTCTCTGGACATTTAATCCTTCCCAGGTTGAATGTCTCTGGCGTCCTTTCGCTTGGGAAATTTTCTTTTTTGGTCCGATTGTCATTGTTCACTAAAAAAAACGATAAAATATAGCATTATTTTACATCAACCACCGTCTTGAGATATTTTCTTCCGTCAAATCTTCCTACTTTTTTCTGTTTGAACGTAACGGTTCCATCGACTTTTGCATGAACAGAGAAATCACTACCCAAATAGGTGTTCTTTCCACATTCATATTTAGATCCTTTCTGTCTAATGATGATGTTGCCTGCGACAGCTTTCTGTCCTCCAAAAACCTTGACTCAACGATACTTTGGCTTCGAATCCCTGAGGTTTTTTGCCGATCAACCGGCTTTTTTGTGTGCCATTGTAAATTATAACTAACGAGTAAAATACGTAACATAATTCAGTGGGGTTGTATATATGGATTTCCCTACTGTTTTCAAGCTTTATTCTTGAATATCTATTCCATGATCTTTTCTGTAGATTTCACCTACTGGCAAGAGTCTTCCGATGATAACATTTGACTTTAGATCAGCCAATTTATCTATAGATCCCTTGAGTGATGAAGCAACCATAACTCTGATTGTTTCCTGGAACGAAGCTGCGGATAACCATGAATCCGTCTCTTTTGCAATATTCGTCAATCCAAGCGCCAATCTTTTACCTTTGGCAGCTTTCTTGCCTTCTGCTTCAAGCGCTTCATTAACTTTGATGAATTCTTCGTATTTGATATAGGTTCCTGGAATGAAACTGCTATTTCCTGAATCTTCTATAAAGACTTTTGAGAAGAGCTGTTTCACTACCACCTCGATATGTTTATCATTCAAATCCTGTCCTTGAGATCCGTACACTTTCTTGATTTCACGAATAATGTATTTTTGTGCTTCCAAATCCCCTACGATATCCTTGTATTCTTTGATAGATAGCGCTCCTGTCGTCAATATCTCTCACTTGAAGACTTCCTCTCCATCCTTTTTGATCGGATTGAGTCCTGTCATAGATTTGACATACTCTTCTTGGATACCAAGCACGATATGATCAACTTTTACTTCTAACACTTTTCCTCATTCCTTTACTTTGAGTTTGCTCTTCCCTTTCGATGCAAAAACACCTCATTTTTTGATCTCTTCTCCCTTCTTTACATCTACTTTATATCCTGCTTTAAGCAAGTATGTTTTTTTCTGATATTCTGATATTACCTTTACATATCTGACCTTATTTGTTTCATAGAACGATACTTTACCATCAAATGGCGTAATGATAGCAGGAGTCTTTGGATCCCTCACTTCAAACAATTGTTTAACCCTATCTATACCCATCGTAGTCTCTCATCCTTTCGCAACTCCTCATTCATGGAAGGTATCTAGCGTAAGCTGCGTAGAAGGCTCTCCGATAGATTGCGCAGCGATAATTCCTACTGGCACTCATATTTCAACCATTCTTCTTGTGGAAAGATCTGTTCCATAACATTTCTGACAAATACCGCTGATACTATGACATACCAATGGTGTTCTCACTTTCACTTCATCTATTTCCATATCTTGGATAAGTTGCATATTTTCCTTGTCCAACAAGTCATCTTTACTGAGGATCACATTCTTTTTCTTATCGAGAATATCTTCTGCAAGCACTCTACCTGCAATCAGATTGTAGAAATTATCTCCTCTCAATTCTGATTCCTGTTTTGAATAGGTTACATATTGTTCAGTTCCGCAATCATGTTCCCTGATGATAACTTCTTGAGAAGCATCACAAAGTTTTCTCGTCAAGTATCCTGATTCCGCAGTTCTCAATGCTGTATCCGCTTTTCCTTTTCTTCATGCATGCGCAGAGATGAAGTACTCGATAGGCCTCAATCCTTCAACGAATGAATTTTTGATCGGCAACTCGATAATCTCTCCCTGAGGATTAACAACCAGACCCTTCATACCAGCGATCTGCGTCATATGTGTCTGTGATCATCTCGCTCAAGAATCAACCATCGTATAAAGATCCTGTCATGGTCCGGTGATAGATTTCAAGCTATCCTCTATTCTTTTTTTAACTTCACTCCGGATCTTGACGATAAACCTATGTTTTTCCTCTTCTGAAAAGAATCCCTTGAAATAATATTTGTAGACTTCGTTCGCTTTGAGGTCTCCTGTCTTGAGTTCTTCCTCTTTCTCTTTTGGCACCTTCATATCCAAGATATTTACCGATGTAGATCCAAGGGTTGCATACTTAAATCCGAGATCCTTGATATCATCAGCCACATGCACGGTCGTTTGCATATCATATTCATCGAAGATCCTACTCAATAATTTTTTCAGATCCTTGTTCTTCAATTTGGTATTGATGAATCTGATCCTTTCAGGAAGAATAGAATTGAAGATAACCCTTCATACCGTTGTTTCAATAGGTTCTCCGTTATAATTTAGAATAATTTTATCCTTTACCAAGATTTCACCATTGTCATAGCTATCCAAGACATTCTGTATGTTTGGGAAAATTCCTACAATAGTTTTTTTCTTTCGTTCTTCTTCTGTAGTATATTGTGGCGTCCTCTGATCATAAAAATCTGTAAGGTAATATGCTCCAAGCACCATATCCTGGGAATGAGCGATCGTAGGATCTCCTGATCCTGGTTTCAAAATATTCTTGTCTGCTGCGATAAGCTCTCTCGCTTCTTTCTGAGCTTCGTCAGAAATCGGCAAATGCACGGCCATCTGATCTCCATCGAAGTCGGCATTGAATGAAGGGCACACCAACGGATGGATACGGATCGTCTTTCCTGGCATCAACCTAATCTTGAACGCTTCGATAGACAATCTGTGCAATGTCGGTGCACGGTTAAGCAATACGTATTTATCTTTTATCACCTCTTCTAGGAATTTCAGCGCCAATGGTGATTCTTCCTTGATGAGTTTTTCAGCTTGTTTAGGGGTATATACTATTTTCTTTTCGATAAGTTTTCCGATGATGAACGGAGTAAACATCTTGACAGCGATATAGATCGGCAATCCGCATTCATCCAATTTCAGCTCAGGACCAACCGTAATGATAGATCTTCCTGAATAATCCACTCTCTTTCCGAGCAAGTTCTTCCTGAAGATACCTTCTTTTCCTGAAAGCATATCAGACAATGACTTGAATACCTTGATACCAGCTCCGCTGCTTCCTGCCGCACCTGCTTTTTCTCCAACTAACAGATTATTCACTGATTCCTGGAGCAATCTAATCTCGTTTTTCTTCACGACATCAGGCATTCCGACCTGGATCATTTTTTTCAATCTAATATTTCTCATCAGTACACGCCTATAGAACAAGTTGACGTCTGATGATGCAAATTTTCCTCCTTCCAATTGGACTACTGGCCTCAAATCAGGCGGTATGACTGGCAATTTTCTGATCACCATATTCTCTGGTTTTACTCCTGAGACATGAAGATTGATGAGCAATTTGATCAATGCAATCAATTTTTTTCTCTGCTCTTCTGATTTCGTTTCCTTGAATATCTGGATGGTCTTTTTGATATCCTTTTCTACATCGATGTTCTGGAGCATCCTCAAAATAGATTCAGGACCTGATTGGAAAACGATGAGATCAGAAAATCTCGCAAAGATATTCCTGAAATCGTTCTCAAAAATAGTCGAACCGACTTCTAAATCAGAGATAATAGATTTTATCCTATTGAATTCCTTTTCCAAAGAATCCTTATTATCATTGAAAAGCTTCTCGAGCTCTTTGAGTTTTTTCTGATTATCTTTTTCCTTGGCAGTCTCGTCTTTGTACAGTGCTTCCAATTCTTTGATCCTGTTATCAAAATCTTCCTTGATAGATGCTTTTATCTTTTTTTCAAAATCCTTATCCACTTTTTGGACCATGATATATTTCACGAAGCTCAATACCTTATCTATTTCATTGGAAGAAAGGCCGAGCAATTGATTGACTCCTCCTGATGGACTTGCTTTGTACCGTGCATGCAACACAGGCACAGCCAATTCGATATGTCCCATCCTAGATCTTCTCACTCTTGAACTGGTCACTTCCACTCAACATCTTTCACACACGATTCCCTTGTATCTCACTCATTTATACTTTCCACAGCTACATTCATAATTTTTGACCGGTCCAAAAATAGACTCACAAAACAATCCTCCTTGTTTAGGTTTTCCTGTCCTATAGTTGACCGTATCAGGATTATCGACTACTCCATGTGACCATTTTTCGATATCTTCCATGGCAGCAAGTCTCACAATCAATCCCTCGAATTTTGTTTTGTTCATACGCCGATGTTTAGTAAGAAAATAAACGACTTAACTATTGGGCATGGGACTAGGTATTTGGAATATGGAAAATTTTCTATTCCTTTTGCCCTTGTCCCTTGTTCCTATGTATTATTCCAGTTCACCAAAGTCTTCCATCTCTTGGATCACATTATCGATAATCTCTTCTTTTTCTTGTCCAGTTGTATCCTCTTCCACGCTCACTGTTTCTTCTCATTCTGTAGTAATCGTACTCTTCATAACTCATGAAAGTCCGAGATCGACTATTTTCTTGATCCTGTCTTCTTGAACGACTTCCAATTCTTCAACCGTCAATGGCTCTATATTCTGACAAAGCCCTTTGAAAAGGTATGTCAATAAGTTGAATGATTCAGGCAATCCACCAATCTTAGGTTTTTGCCCTTTGATGATAGATTCATATAATTTATTTCTTCCGATAACATCATCTGATTTAACCGTAAGCATCTCTTGCAAGGTATATACTGCAGAATACGCTTCCAATGCCCGTACTTCCATCTCTCCAAATCTCTGTCCTCCTTGTCTGGATTTTCCTCCGAGCGGTTGCTGAGTAATCAATGAATATGGACCTACAGCTCTCGCATGGATTTTATCTTCGACCATGTGGACGAGCTTAAGGATGTGCATATATCCTACGGTCACTTTCTGATCATATTTTCTTCCATTAGCTCCATTGTAGATATCGAATTTCAAGTCATCGAATCCACACATCTTAGTGAATTCCGTCAAATCCTCTGATGAAAATTTTGAGAATGTCGGAACAGCGAAGCTTACACCAAAATATTTTGCTATAAATCATAATTGCGATTCAAACAGCTGTCCCATGTTCATACGAGAGATTACTCCAAGCGGATTCAAACAAACATCCACTGGTCTACCATCTTCGGTAAACGGCATATCCTCTTCAGGGACAACGATAGAGATAATACCCTTATTTCCATGTTTTCCGGCTAATTTATCTCCGACCTCGATCTTTCTTGTACCTGCTACATAGACTTTGATCTTCTTTCTCACTCCTGCCATCAGATTATCTCCTTTCTTTGCATCGAGGATAACTACATCGATGACTTTTCCTTCACTGCTTCCTGATGGTACGTATAATGATGTATCTTTTACATTCTTTGATTTATCTCCGAAGATCGCCTGGATCAATTTCTCTTCTGGTGTCAATTCCCCTTCTGATTTTGGTGTAATCTTTCCGATAAGGATATCTCCACCCTTGACGATAGATCCAATCCTAATCACTCCATCATCATCGAGATTCCTGAGCTTAGTCATAGATACTCCAGGGATGTCATTTGTTGTTTCTTCAGGCCCAAGTTTTGTATCTGCGACTTCGATTTCATATTCTTCGATCTGGATGGATGTCAATTCATCATCCTTTACCAATCTCTGGGAAATAACGATCGCATCTTCGTAGTTATATCATTTCCATGGCATGAACGCTACTCTCAGATTTTTTCCGAGCGCCATTTCTCCATGCACTGAACATGGTCCTTCAGCGATCAGATCTCATTTTTTCAATTTCTGACCCAAAGAGACTCTTGGTTTCTGTGTCATACATGACTTACTATTTGATCTTGCGAAAATAACCAATGGATATTCCTTGATTCCTGTCTTATATTTTACTTTGACTCTTTTTCCATCAACATATACAACTTCACCTTCCGATTCAGCTTTGATCACCGCATGAGTCATCTGTACAATATCTCTTTCCAACCCCGTTCCGACTAATGGAGCATCATTTTTCAATAACGGTAATGCCTGTCTCTGTTGGTTGGTCGCGATAGACGCACGCACCGCATCATTGTGATCTACGAATGGGATCAATGAAGTATTCGGTGAGAATATCTGTGATGGATTAACATCGATATGAGTGATATCTCCCACATGGAACATACCCATTTCATTGAACTGTCTGGCAGCTACACGCACTTCGGTGATATTGTTATATGCATCAATAGGCGTAGTAGCATCAGCGATACAGCATTTTTCATCCAATTCTGGAGAGATATATTCAAGTTCACTCGTAAAAAATGGTTTCACAGTAATGAATTTTCCGAGTTTGCCATATATCTTCTCTATCTCTTTTGCTGCTTGTTCGTCGATATAATGATCTTCCTTTACTATTGTTTTTTTGAGCTCTTTGCCTTTTGCATCCAATTCGTGAATATCACGGTGAGCTATCCTATTTACGAGCAATTCCTTCTTTGCTGGCACTTCACGATGGATCTTGAGCGCTGGTGTTTCCAAAAACCCTTCGTCATTTACCCTAGAATATAATGACTGATAAATAACCAGACCGATATTCTGTCCTTCCGGTGTTTCGATAGGACATATCCTTCCATAGTGAGATGGGTGGACATCACGCACTTCGAATTTTGCTGTCTCTCTCTTGAGACCTCCAGGTCCGAGGGCAGTGATCCTTCTTTTGTGCTCTATCTCTGACAATGGATTGATCTGATCCAAGAACTGGGATAATTGCGATGTAGCGAAAAAGCTCTTGACCGCATTATCTATGATCTTGAAATTTACGAGATCAGTGATTTTCAATGGACTCTCCAGATTCAAGATAGAAAGTTTTCCCTTGATGCTCTTTACGAATTTTCTCATGACTGGCTGCAGATGAGCATAGAGGATCTCCCCCATGGATCTGATACGTTTATTGGAAAGGTGATCAGAATCATCTGTATAATATCCTTTCTTGAAGTTTGATATATTGAAGAGATATTTCAATGCAGCTACCAAATCCTCTCCATCAAAAACATTTGCCAGATCTCCATCCAACGGTTTTTTGATTCCCAACTTTGCATTGATTTTCCTTCTTGCGATCCTTCCTACAAAAATCCTTTCGACAGATAGAAATTGGTTCTTGATATAATTGAGCGCGCTTTCCTGATCAATCAGCTCACCCGGTCTAATCTTGTTGTAGACGAATTCAGCCGCTGACAAAGCGTCTGTGGTATTATCTTTTTTGAGCGTAGTTTCGAGATAATTGAAATCTTCCTCGTCGAAACAGTCATTGAACAATTCCCTAATGCTTTCGTCTGTCTCAAGACCAAAAATCCTAAGCAATGTCGTAATAGGGAATTTTCTGGACTTATTCATTCTTGCAACTACTACTCCAGATTTTTCCACCTGCACTTCCAACCGTGGTCCGTTCTCTGGAATCACCTTGAATGAATATCTGAACTCTTTTTTAGCAAAAAATATACCGTATGATCTGATGATCTGAGAGATAATAACCCTTTCGACTCCATTGATGATATACGATGCAGATGGCGTCATAAGCGGCAAAATACCGATATTCGCGCGTTTGCTGAATAACGTTTTTTCCGTTTTTTTCTTTCCGTCATCACGAACTTCATTTAATTTGACCTTACCGGTAATGATACCTCCATAGGTTAATTCCTTCTTCTTGCAGGTTTTTACATCATCGATAGGTTCTGATATTTTTATATCATCGATTTCTACATACATCTTTTCTCCGGCAATATCCCGTACTGGATTGATATTGTCGAACAACTTGTTGATATATTTTTTGATAAAGTCGTCATATCCTCTTTTTTGCAAATCCAGCAAATCAGGGAATCCTGCGAATTTTCTTGGATTACGCAAAAATACCCTATCGCCTTCCCTATAGAAATCTTTGAAAAGCTCAGGTATTTTGACGATTTTTGCAGGTTTACTGATAGTCTTTATCGGTTTGCTGAGAGGAATCTGTGATTTTGTAGCTGCTTTCGCTTGTGGTGCAGTCTTTGCAGGTTTGCTACTTTTTTTTTCTACAGGTTTCGTTGTTTTCGCTGGTGATTTCGTTGTCTTAGCTACTGGTTTCTTTGTCTTTTTTGTTTCTTTTTTTCCTTGAGAAGGTTTTTTTGATGTCATACGATTATCTGTGATAAGAAAATAAACAATGAATATTAATCTATGCGTTGGTATTCAAACATTTTCTTCATCCAAAAACAAAAAAATTCAAAAACCGTAGGGTTACGATCTTTGAACAGTCAATTGTTTTCTGCCTTTTCTTCTCCTTCTGCTCAGCAATGCCCTTCATGCGGCTGTTTGCATTCTCTCTCTAAATCCATGTTTGGTTATTCTCTTCCTTCGAGAATATTTTCTCACCCTTCTTAATTTACTAGCCATCGTACTATACTGTTAAGTGGTAAATTCCTTTTGTTGAACTAACAACTAATAATTAACAGTTAACAGTGAAGATATTTTTTTCAATAATTGTTAGTTGTTCACTGTTAATTGTTCACTCTATTTCTTGTATTCCACGAATCCGAGCTCTCTCGCTCTCAATACAACAGTCTTGAGCTTTTTCTGTGTGGATACTGGATTGTTTGTATATGCCCTTGGTTTGATATCACCGAATCTTGTTATATATTTTTTGAGCATCGCTACTGACTTTCGATTAAGATATTTCTCGTTTTTCTTGTCAGCGAAAAAAGCAACCTTTTGTCAAAGTTTCTTAGGATCCCATGAATCTATGATAGTTTTGAGTTCATCATTTACCTTTGCGAATTTCAAAAATTCTTCGTTCTTATCCATCTTGAAGATGTAATATCTCTTGATTGCCTTGTTATATAACAAATTCTTTTTGATTACATCCAAATCTTCGGCTTCTGCCTGAATATAATATGAATACACATATGCCTTGTCATTTCAAGACTTATTGCTCAAATTATACACTAGTTGCTGGAGTCCTATATCGTCCTGATCAACGATAGTTTTCTTGATGAGCTTTTCAAATTCAGAAACCGTTTCTTTGCGGTTAGTCTCTGACAAAGACGCATCAACCAACAACACTACATCATACTTTTGCATGAGTTTACTTATGTAAGGTAGTAAAAATTACGATCAAATAGCCATTCTGACGAATGCAATAACTTTCATGTCAGCTGGCAATATTTCTTTTACTTTTTTGGCACCATCCCTGATATATTCTTGTTCCAAAAGAACAAAATCTGCTAACGTCTTTTTGATTTTTCCATCGACGATCTGAGCAATCATAGCTTCAGGCTTCCCTGCAGCCTTGAGTTCAGCTCAAAACTCTTCTCTCATTCTTGCTATTTCGTTTTCATCCACCTGATCAAAAGACACATAGGTAGGATTCATAGCAGTTACTTGCAATGCTACTTCCTTAGTGGCCTCATCATTTCCTCCTTCGAAGAAAATCAAGGTAGCTACTTTATTTCCTGGATGGTTGTAGATATATGCCTTTTTGCTTGTTACCAATACTCCTCCGATTTTCATATTTTCTCCCGTTTTGCCCATAAACTCTTTCACCTCATTTTCTACCTCTTCGGCTATTGCAGGCTCAAGATGTTCCAAAGACGTTATTTCTTTGTCGCCTTGTGCAATCTTATTGAGTACGGAATCAAACAATGCTTGGAAATTTTCATTTTTAGCTACGAAATCGGTTTCACACAAAAGCTTCAGTCCAACTGTCTTGCCATTGAGCTCTGTTATTTTCACAATACCTTCTTTTGTCTCTCTTTCTGCTCTATTTCCTGCTTTCGCGATACCTTTTTTTCTAAGTATTTCTTGTGCCTTTTCCAAATCATCTCCTGCTTCAGCCAAAGCTTCTTTACAATCTTTTAGCGGAGCAAATGTGATATCTCTTAGCTGTTTCAATAATTCTATGTTTGACATGAAAATAATGATTATAATGATAAATGATATGCTGATTATGGATTTTTCTGTTCGGAAACCGGTCATTGTTCCGGTTTTTTTTCTTCTTCCTTGATTTCAAAGAGCGTCATAATCCATCCTCCTAGAGCATGGAATATCGCTAACTTATTTTCTTCGGCTATGGTGTATTTCCCATCTCGAGCACGTTTGATGAATATTCCTAAGAATACTACCATGACGATCACTGCAAAGATAGGGATATATTTTATCAATGGCAGCAACAGCATTACGGATGTTGCAACAATCAGAAGAAGGAACACTGATCGCCATCACAACGCTTGTTTGAGATGGAAAGATTCAAAATCATTCTTTTTCTGATTATTGAGCGCGACGACAATGATACCTATGAGAAGATACATCATCACTGCTCTCTTTTTCTCCGTACTACTAGGGATATACGCCTCTGTGGAAGCTTGAGCTGTCGTCTGGGCGACCGCTTCTGGTATTTTTGTTTCTTCCATCTACATCAAAGAGAAGATAAATTGCTTTTGGGCAATTCTATGGTATGAAAATTATTTGAACATACTATTTAAGACAAAATCAACGCTCTTATGACTTCCCATATTAGCGATAATTATGCTATCTTCAGCCCGTCGTCTAGAGAAATTGGTACCTGCGATAACGATATTTTGGATTCCAGGAGTCTTCTCTATCTCGTTAATGAAATTATCCATCATCTGTCCATCAAGCACGATAATCAATTCTGGCTTTCTGCTCAGATTCTTTACTCCCTTGTAAATCTTCAATACTCTAGCAAGTTTTCTCTTGTAGACTAACTGTTCTTTTTTCGTCAATGACAAATATGCTTCGCTATCAATGAAACGAGCCATACTATTCATAGACTCTATCCTCTTCTTGAGCGTCTCAAAATTCGTCAAGAATCCGGAAGGAAGTTTGTAGTTGAGGTAATTGACTCCGTATTTTTCACCGAGCTTCTCAAGTTCATCAGCATACATCTTTTTTTCGGAAACGATCAAAATCTCTTTTCCATCAGTTTTAGCTTGTTGGATTTTCTTTTTCGCGTTCTCGATCTGCTCTATGATGATTTCGGGATTGATCACTGCTATATTGTTGACTACCCCAGCCCGATATTTGTTGGTCTTTGGGTGAGCTTCGCTTTTGAGCGTACCAATATGAGCTTGCGCCTCAATCACATCGTTTACAGATATACTCATAATGTTTACGATTTGATAAAATAAAGTGATTTTGGAACTTATAATTTGAAATTTACCATGTGAAAACGCATATACATCGTTTTACCATTTAAAAATTTCGCCTTTCAAATCCAAAATTTTTACTTAAGGGTGATAGTAGCTCCTTCAGCTTCCAATTTAGCCTTGATACCTTCAGCCTCTTCGTACTTAACTTTTTCCTTGATGACGGTAGGTGCCTTTTCTACAAGGTCTTTAGCTTCCTTGAGTCCGAGTCCAAGCACTTCCTTGACTACCTTGATCACACCGATTTTCTGTTGACCAATTTCTGTCAATTCGATGTTTACGGAATCAGCGTTTCCACCAGCAGCTCCTGCATCAGCAGCTCCACCAGCAGCTCCTGCAACTACCATAGCAGCTGCGCTTACACCAAATTCCTCTTCTAAAGCCTTAACCAATTGGTTTAGTTCGACTGCACCCATCCCTTTGACGAGATCCATTATCTTCTGTGCATTTCCTGATAATTCTGCCATTGTTGTATAAAATAAAGTAATAAAATACT
>CAZJMP010000033.1:0-2598 GCA_964547365.1 uncultured Candidatus Peribacteria bacterium
GTTACTTTGAGATTCTTGTTGAGATTTTTGATTGCAGTGAGGAATTCTTGCTTTTTGTTCTCATGCTTCAGATCAACATTGTAGACCAGTTCCGTAAGCGCTCCTCCGCGCACAGAATCCACACTGATAAGATCGGAAAGGGTAGTATATTTGACGAAAACAGCATCGAAGAGATGGTCAAAATCGGTAGTCGTATCCAATTGGATTTTCAATATCTGGCTGCTGGTTTTGTGTGCGTATCGATTGAAACGGTTCATGAGAAAGATGATGAGCGCTATGATAACCGTGAAGATGATAGCCAAAAGATAGAATTTTGTACCGGTAGCCATACCGATAGCCATAGCGAGAAACATGAATCCGATATCGCGTGTCTCTTTCATGGCATTCCTGAAACGGATGATGGAAAGCGCTCATACGAGGGAGAAAGCGCGGGCGATATTTGATCCTACGATCATCATGATCACGGAAACGATGATAGCCATGATCACTAAGGTTTGAACATAGCTTTGGGTATATGAAGTGCCACGATGCGTTTTCTTGTATACTCGTCAGATGAAAGCAGTCAAAACGAAACTCAATAAGATTGCGATGGTGATATCCATGACGGAGAATGTTCAGGTAAGATCCTGGATAGAGGTAAGTGATTGAATGAATTTTTCCATGAGAATAAAAAGTAAAAGATAAAAGGTCTCATTACGTCATTCCCGCGAAAGCGGGAATCTATCTTGCTAAATAGCCAATTGGATTCCCGATCAGGTCGGGAATAACGTGGACGAGCAGACATATTCTGAATTATTGCAAAGTGTATACCGATCTCGGCACGGTAGCCGAGGTCTCCAGTCATTGGCAATATTTGCTGACGCGGATGAGGCGGAAATCGTGATGCGCTATCAATTCCGTAAGCCGATATGGGACACGTTCATTGACTTTGACTTCCATGATCACCATATCCGGTGAGATCATATATTCTCCGATATCTTTTTCGTGAAGGTGCAGATTTTTTGTTCTATAACGGAGGTTGGTGTCAAATGTGATGCGGAGTCAGATATCATAATCTGTACCGAAATATGCTTGGCGGAAATAGCTCGTGATGCACGAGGGCTTGAGATGATTCTCTATTACCATCTCATAGATTTCATTGATCACAGGAGCATCTCTGCTGTCGTGATCAGGGATGATACCCTCATTGCAGAGCGCTAAAGCTTCTTTGTAGCTCATAGGAACTCTCCTTTTTTGGGTGACACGATTGACTCTCTGTTTGATCTCTACGTAGACGATACTTTCATCGGTAAGCTCTTTTTCTGTTTCATATATCCTGATTCTTAGCTTGCGGCGGAATTTCAATCCATCTATTTTTTCTCGATAGAAACGATAGTCGTCCGTATCATAATAAAGACTAGAAAGCGTGTATGCCCCTGTATCATCATTATAGGTATCGGGGAGTACATAGTGTTTGAGATCTTCCTGGAGTCTCAGCATAGCATCACGGGAGATGAGATATTTCAGTTCGAAACGATTGAATTTCCTGATCGCCGTAAGTCCTCAGTTCATAGAGTACAATAAAAAATAAATATGCAGGTATATATCCTTTTACCTTAAACCAATCTTAAGAAAAAAACCTGGCCATGCATCCAGGTTTTTTTTGTCTACTTTATTTCCAGTTCTTTGCTGGCATGATTATTTCGCAGGTGTTGCAGTGGGTGTAGGTTGTGTAGGTGGTGTCTGCATATTCCCTGTCTCATTCGTATTGAATCTTTGGTTCATCATATTCCCTCTTCACTGAGAATCCTGCTGCATCATTCTTTGGTTTCCCATCATACCCATCCTGTCTCATCTGCATCCATGTCCGTTACCCGCAACACCTACGATTCAGAGGATGAGCGCAGCGACGCTGATGATTCCGATAATAGATAAAGCGACGTGTTCTTTGGTGAATGTCATAGTGTGATACAAAAAAAGTAAAATGTCATTTTGACGAAAGTGAATATACATATTCACCTTAAATCAATCTTAAACAGAAAAAAAACCGGCCATGCATCCGGGTTTTTTTCCTTTGCACCGGGTGGGTGCTCTATCCAGTTCTTACTGGTTAGTGGTAGCGGCATTGTTCATACCCATTCATCTTTCTCATTTCATTCCTTTTCCCATACCCATTCCATCGCCTCTTTGTTGGGTAATTCCCAATTCTTCTCTGATCATTCTAGCTTTTTCATTGTAGGCATGCATCTCTTGCAGTTTTTTGAATTCAGCTTCGGTATCGATGATATCAAGGATTGGACGTCACGCGTTCAAGGTTTTCCGTGTCGAATAATCTCCCGCTTCGAGTGCAGTCTGGATTTTTTCTTGTGCGGCTCTTCTGGTGAGCATTTCATTAAATTCTGTTTCCGTAGAATATTTCGTTATTCAATACTTGGTATGCGCAGCTACAAACGCTGTATAATCTTTGTCTGTTATTGCTTTTTCTACAGCAGTCCTAAATGCTTGAGCTTCCTCTGTACTCGCAAATTGAGCCATCATCTTTTGTCCGGAACCCATACCCATCCTTTGTCCGGAACCCATACCCATCTTTTGTCCGGAACCCATACCCATCTTTTGTCC
>CAZJMP010000033.1:2698-11977 GCA_964547365.1 uncultured Candidatus Peribacteria bacterium
TTTGTCCGGAACCCATACCCATCTTTTGTCCGGAACCCATACCCATCTTTTGTCCAGATAACATTCCCATACCATGAGGAGTTGTAGTAGTGTTTCCTGCTAATGTGACAGCTCCTACGATCATGCTAGTTACGCCAAGCAATCCGATCGTACCCGCTACGATTGTTTTTCTTTTCATGTTGTGTGGATAAAAAATTAAAAGGTCGTCTGTCTCATCGACTGTTTTTGAAAGCATAAATTACTTCATCGACACTCGTATTTTATGCATCAAAAATCGTCGATATATTTTCGACGTCGTAAAATTCATCACTATCTTCAGAATTTTATTGCGTCTCAAATATGACGGCCCTAATATATCGATATAGCTTAAAGGAAACTAAAGATTACCTTAAGGGAAACTTAATATTAGTAAATAGCTAAGTTTACTTTATTACCGGGGATTTTTTTCTATTTCTTTCTAAATTAATAGAAAGATAAAGTGAAAATCTACAGAAATTAAGCTGAAAATTTGCTTTTTTTTCGGATTGCGATTATAATCTAATGTACAGTTTTAATGGTATTGTAGATGGTTTATGAAAATAAAAGAGTATAGAGATAATATAATCTCATGATGTGAAAATAAACAAGAATGATTGCTGATGTATAAACATCATAAATTATATGATATTTCAAATTTTATAAAACAAGTTGTAGATATCGGAATAAAGTGATGAATTACAACGCAAGAATATGAAGATAAAGTTTGAGAATTGTTTAAGAAAATGCCTCAGGAATTCATTGATAAATATAAAGATGATTATGAAAAATATATCTTAGCTCATGCTGTTGCTGAAGCTAATATTCAGTCTCATGAAAGGGAAATTCCGATAAAGGAGAGGATTTGAAGGTTTTTGCAAGCTATTATTACAAGAAAATATGTTATTTCTGATAAAAGAGCGCTGTTGAGATTTAATGATATGATGAATGTAAAAAACGATGATATAAGTGTTACACAACATTGAATATCAGCGGTTGTTACCTTACCTCAAGATTATTGGAATCGTAAATATTGAGAAAATAGACTTTGATTTGTAATTGCGGAAGAGCAAAAAAAAGATTTCAGTGGCTATGGAAAAATATATATATGAGAGAATAAAGATATGAAGAAAATGATAGTTGATCATGAATATACTCATACATTACATCACTTGTGACTCTTAAAAGAAAATCAAGATATTGTTGAATTTTCAAAATGAACACACAAATCATCTTCTGTTATGAATTCATTATTGAAAGATGAATTTTTAGCACGAATGGCCTCAAATTCTATCGAAAATGCTATGAAAGAGTATTCATCATGAAAAGATATTATCATACCCTTACTGGTGATTAATTACTTATGAAAATACATTAAAGAATGATGATTTGATGAGAATATTATTATAGATAATGAAGTGAATATAGAAACGAGCAAAGAAACTTGAAAAAAAAGATACAAATTCTCTGCCTATCAAAAAATTAACTGAGAAAAAAAACCATTGCCTGAAAAAACTATGAAATTATTTTTAGAGAAAGTGGATGTTCTTGCTAATATGTATGTAACTTATGAAAAGTTAAATAAAATTTGTTTTCCAAAATATTATCCGAGTATAGATCAATTTCACTATATGTTAGCTTTCACGCCATTATCTCAACGACAAAAAGTTCTTGATACTTATCAAAAGATAGATTCTTTTGAAGAATCAAAATCTGATGTATATAGTGTGTTGTCTTCTAGAAACAACTAAACTAAATTAAAAAGAAAAGCTCCTCTTATTGGTCCTGTAATGGTACTATAACGAGCTTCTGTCCGACATTGCACTACTGCAGGCATCATTTGCTATTGGCCTTTTTTTGCTGGTTAATTAGGTATCTGATATCCGAAGCCTTTGATTGTCTCTATTATCGTCTTCCCCAATTTTTTCCTAAGGTTGGAAATGTAGACATCGAGTTTTGCGTCTTCTTCAAAAATCTGGTCATTACCTCGAATTTCTTCGATGATTTCCGTTCTTGATATACTTCTTCCTTTCCTTTCGAGAAGATATGCTATTATCTGAAATTCCTTCAAGGTCAGCTTGATTTCCTTGCTTCACTTGGTGACCTTTTTTTGATCCTTATCGAGACGAAGAGATTTGTATTCCAAAATGTTTTTCGGACTATTCCTTTTGGTTATGGCTTGGATCCTTGCATCCAGTTCTTTGAGATCAAACGGTTTGACGAGATAATCATCTGCACCAGATTCGAATCCTTCCAATTTATCGTCCAATTGTCCTTTGGCCGTCGCCATGATGATCGGAATGTCGGGCTGTTGTTTCCTGATATTTTTGCAAAGCGTTATTCCATCCATTCCTGGCAGCATCAGATCGAGTACGATGATATCGAATTCCTGATGCTTCGTTACTTCCAAGGCATACAGACCGTTCTCCGCTCGTACGACGGAATGCTTCTCGAGTTCGAGATATCTCTTGATGTTGTTCCCTATGGTCTTGTTGTCTTCGACGACTAAGATTTTCATAACCTATTGTTAAGAGTAAAATTCAGATGTCATTGCGATCCCGACTTTTCGGGAAAAGCAATCTTATAAGATCGTCACGTCATTACATTCCTCGCGATGACGTTAAAACATTATCGTACACACAGTTCCTTTGCCAACCTTACTGCTCATCTCTATTTTCCAGCCGTGTTTCTCTACCAATAATTTTACCAAGTACAATCCTAGTCCAAAACTTTTGGTATCCGTTTTTGATTTGTCCGCTTGCCGGAATCTTTCTCGGATATGTTCGAGGTCATGAGTTGATATTCCTTTCCCGGTATCTTTGATGACAAGTTTTTTGTCATCTAAAGTGACGTCTATCTTTCATCCTTCCGGAGTGAATTTATATGCATTCTCCAGAATGTTCTTGATGATGATGCTCCGGCTGTTTTTATGGACTTTTTTGGAAACGTTTTTTTGTATATGTGTCGTGAGTGTTATCTGTTTTTCGTGATGGATTTTTTGTACATCATGAATGACCATGTCTGTAAGCTCACTAATATCCGTTTGTTCCTTGGAGAGCGTTTCCAAGGCTTCAAGTCTACTGATAGTGACTAACGTCTCCAAAAGAGTATTCATTCATTTTAGTTGTTGCTTCAGATTATCTAATCCTTGTTCATATCCTTTTGTCTTCAATGCGTAATCAATCTCTGTACTCATGCTCATGAGCGGTGTTTTCAATTCATGCGAAGCATTAGTGACGAAGTCTTTTAAACTAAGCGTTTGTTTGTGGATTTTTTCAAATACTTCATTGAACTTTTCACTGACTCTATTGATTTCATCATCAGGATGACCTTCGATCTTGATCTTTTCATTGAGATTGTCGATGTGTAGATTGTCCAAGAATCAGAGAAGGGTATTTAGTTTTTTCAATGAGGTTCTTACAAAAAAGAGCGATACGATATAGGCGATGGCTCAGAAGAGAATCATCAGATAGAGACTAATCCGGATGAGGTTTTTCTGTACGGTCATATGCTGGGTAACATTCGTTACGAGCAATTGGTTGTTTACTTGTCTATACATGAAGTACATATCATCCACTTTGGCGATATTCTTTCGTCGGTGGAGTTGAAGAAGTGTCTGTCCTTCAGGGCTATTGATGTTGAAAACTTCTGTTTCCGGCATTCTGTTTTTCCCCAGTATCATCTTCTGTTTCATTATAGGGTTAGGCATCGGTGGTATCAACGCCGCTTGTTTATTGTATCGGTTCTGAAAAAAAATTCCATTGGCCAAGAGACTGAACAATAGTACGATAAGTATCGTGAAAAGAGTGAATTTCAGACTGATCTGTGTTGAAGTCCTGAGATTCTTAAATGAGAATCATTTGTTTTTCCGCAGCTCCTGGAAGTGCTTCTTGATGTCCTGGAAGATGTTTTCCATATCCGATCAGAAAGGATAAAGTTTGCTTTTTATAGTTACTTACCTTAAATAAACATTAAATGATATGATGTTCATTATTGTATATGCAGTATCTCATTATATATTTCTACACTGCTTCTCGTGTGTTTAGTCTGTCCTAATGCATTTCTTTTGTGTTTTTCTTGCAAAATCTGTAACCTACTTTCTTCAGTAATGCGGCTTTGGTACATGTGTAATTGCTCTTTATGTATATCAATATTTTCCAAGAACCGTATTTCTATTTCCCATTTGCTGCTTTCATATTCTGTCCTTAAATTGACTATATATCACTTTGGACGACCTGTTCTCGGAAAATGCACAAAATCGCCGAACTCATATTTTTGCACGGTCTTTTTCTCTATGAACTCATTCAAAGCTTTTTTGGCAGATTGTTCAGGAAAATCTGTTTGGACAACGATATCTATATCTGGATCCACCATAAGATCCAAGGCATAACTTCAAATGATTTGTGGGGTGCCTATTTGAGATAAGATTTCCAAAATTTTTTTTTCATGTAATAATGCAGATGCTAGTATTTTTGTTTTTTTGCTTTCTTCTAAGATATGCTCATCTACCATCATGAGAGAGAATAATGAGTAAAGGATGTTTAAGATAGAGTAGCCTTTCTTGGATTGTTTTCAAGATATTAGCATGGTAGAGGAATTTTTTATCCAAAAAAAACCGATCAGTATCGACCGGCTTTTTCTAGAAAGTAATAATTATTTTTTACAAAGTCTTGTCGGTCACAATTTTACCTTTTACGCATCCGTTCAACGCATTTCTCTTCTCTGCTTCAGCTCGGAATTTCGTCAAGACATTGGAAGCAGTGTAGCTCACAGGTCGTTTTTCCAATAATCACTTCATGACGATATAGCTTTCGCAAACGATGTATTTGCTTGGATTAGTAGTTTTTCCGATCATCTTGTTGGCGTATGCTGTCCTTCGTTCTGCATAGTAAGGGTTCTTGGTTGTTACATAGTTGAAGCTGATATCTTTGGTAGTAATCAACGGGATCTCATATTTCTTGAGCAAATAGATGACTGCATCCATGAGTTTTTGATTGCCAATAGTTGTAGGAGTAACTGCATCTGGCACATCTAGTGTATCTACAGATGTTCCTAGAACGGTTCCGGTAGCTTCTTGGATATCAGAGACGGTATTTGTTCCGCTAAGGATATCTGATGATACTTCTTGCGTTCCTGTAGTGGTATTTAATCCAGAACCTAGTATTGTGCCTTCTCCAGTAAAGACATATCCGTCTGTAGGAATTCTGTCTTGCCCTAGAAAATTTTGTGCGAGATAGTCCTTGAAACTAGCTTGATAATCGTTGTGGACATTGGAATAATCGTATGCAGTCAATGCGATGCTGATGATCAAAAGGATGACATATATCTTAGTTCCGAACAATTGTCGGAAGCTTTTGGTGATGCGATGCTTGAAAATGAACGTAAGCGATATAAACACGATAAATCCCAATGATAATGCAAACACAAGCATGACTTCAGGTGATCAGGTATTGTATTGGAACATGAAGAAGATGATGATCGCTACGATGAAACTAAGGATGGCTGGCATAGCCAATTCTGATCTTTTCTTATGCTCTTTGACGGTGGCGTGGAAATGATCGTGAAAAGCGACCTTGGATTCGTGTATAGGTTTTTTTTCGACGATTTTCTCGGTTTCGGGTGTTGTTTCAGCTATAGCGTACAATGCAGTAATCAAGAGGATAGCTACGAGATTGATAGCTCACAATCGAAAAAAATTCGTTTGACCTCGTAAGAAGCCTACGATCACAGGTTGTACGACAAAAAAATAGATACTAAAGAGAAGAAAGAGGTTTTTTTTCATCGATCTTTATAGTATTAAATAAAAATGTCAACTATTTTTTCGTATATATTGGTATATATATGAAATATCGAGCGTTTTTCAAGGGTAAAAATTGCAAATTGCAGTAAAAAGGGGTAAACTTAAGTATAGCTCAAAGCCTATATGCGTAAAGCATAAAGATCAAGAAATCATTTACTTTTGCACACCAGCGTAGTATGAAAAAATTTATGTTAGTCAGTATTCTCATGTATGCGTCGCTGATCGTCGTAGGATATGCTCAGATGATTGTTCCTAGTTCGGAAAATTATATCCTCAATGAAAATGATCAGCAAGTTCTCAATACGGAAAATATCGAAGATCCTTTGAGAGGATGAGCGTACAATATCATCGTCCCTGTGGAATGAACAGGAACCTTGTCGTGAGTGGTATGATCAGTAGCTGGCGAAAAGATAGGCAGTTTCGAGGTGGCGAAAAACAAGACTATGCAAGTCATCAGAAATATCATCAATTATGCTTTGGGAATGTTATGATTGGTTGCATTGGTGTATCTGATCTATCATGGAGTCATCATGCTTACCGCAGCAGGAGATGATACACAATACAAGAAAGGGCTCAAAGGCATCAAATTCGCAGCGATCGCTATCGTGTGAATAGGATTGAGCCGGTTTATAGTGAGCGGAATATTCCGACTTATAGATTTAATCATTAATGCATAATATGAGATATATCATCGCTATCAATATACACAAAATCTACAAGTATATCTTCTATATCATAGGAGGAGTGTTTGCAGCAGGAGTGTTTATGCCTACAGCTTCGCTTGGGCAATTCCTTGAAGCGGAATTTCCCTATGAAATCCAATGACAGGAGTATACGTGAGGAACGGATCAAGAAATCAATATTGCCACGATCGTCAAAGAAGATACGCAAAGCCAAACAAGCTTACTCCAAAGATTATCTGATTACTTCAGGGTAAGCGGAACAGAATATAATCCTGACGGTACCCCTGTGACTGATCCGGCGACAAGATATGTAAAACGAATATTGAATATGCTGCTCTGATTGGTGAGCTTTCTTTCACTTGTGATGATTATCTTTGCGTTCTATCTTATCTTCTTCTCAAAAGGTGAGGAAGCGGTCGGAAAGGCAAAGAAAATCCTTATCGGTGTAGGGGTGGCGCTCGCTATCATGGGATTATCATGGTTTATCGCAAGCTTCTTCTTTGATATCTACAAGACAGTGACGTAATGATTTTTATCTCTTGGTAATGACGGATGTTCGGTATATGAGACCAAAACAAGATCCAAAAAAGCACACACGAAAATCTCTTCAATACAGAGACTATGTTGCCTATATCCGAAATAAGGAACGACACTATCATTATGAAGGATGGAGGATTGAGGGCTATTCTTAGGATCAATGGCGTCAATCTCGATCTGAAGAATTTCGATGAACAGCAGGTTGTGCTCGAACAATATAAAAAATTCCTCAACGGATTGGAGTTTCCTATGCAGATATTGGTTCGCAACACATTCTTGGATCTTTCTAGCTATCTCAATTATATCAGAGGGAATGTAGATGCTATAGAAAATCCCGTGCTTAAATCGCAATGAGAAGGGTATTATAGGTTTTTGCAGAATATCGATATGCAGCAAGGACTGATCTACAACAAGGAGTTCTATATCATCGTGCCGTATTATGAAAGCGAACAAGATAAATGACAAGTACAGAGATCACGGTGGGGAAAATTGTTGGATGTATTGAATGCAAAAGATACAATCGAAAAAATCGTGATGAGATATAGACAATTTCTCAAGGGAAGGAATTCTCTCGAGACGAGAGTGAACCTTATCATCGAAGGATTGAGCAGTATAGGAATCGTCGCCGAAAAGGTGACTACATCGGATATCATCAGCCTGATTTTCCGTTGCTATAATCCATTATTGCATAGTTCACAAGCACCTACCAAATAACTATCGAACGCCTACCATATAAAGAAAAAATCCGTGGATACGGATTTTTTTTAGTGAAAAGTTGATAGTGAGTGATTTGTTATAATGGACTATTGTAATTTTATAATAGTTTGTAGACATAAATTCATTCGTTTTTCACTATTAGTTATTAGTTGTTAGTTAAATTTTCATATCAATATCGTATTTTTTTTCTTCACAATATTTCTTTGCTTTTTCGTAGAGCTCATCGCATTTGGTCATTCGTTCTTCCTTACCTTCTCCTCTTTCTGCTTGCTGTCTATACCGTTCCTTTCTTCTCAAAATTTCACCCAATGAAGCAACACTACATATTTCATCGTTTGTGATTGCGAAACCAGCACAGCTGATGCCCATATCGGTAGGGGATTGGTATTTGACCATATAGTTTTTGTGCGTTACTATTTTTTTTGCGATGCCCATAACGACATCAAACGCTTCCATATCCCTATTGTAATTCACTGCATCGATATCATAGGCTTTCTTGTGATAGCTATCCATGATGTTTCCATCACCGATATCTACGGTTGCTGCTTCATATGCGAGATTTACTGGATGATTGATTGATAAGTTCCAAACTGGGAATGTCTCATATTTTGCATATCCTGACTTGATGTCTATTTGATGATCGTTATAGATCTGTCCGAGACAGGTAGACATTTTTCCACTACTAGAAGCGGCTCCTGTGACGAGGATAAGATTTTTCGTCAATGGGATATGATCATCGTTGCCGAATCCGTCTTCGCTGAGGATAGTGTCTGTATTGTGAGGATATCAGTTGATCTTGTATCTTTCCCGTACCCTATATTGTTTCCTTTGGAAATCCTTTTCGAATTCGAGGATGACGTCAAACATATTCCCGACATCGATGTTGTTGATGACGATATGCGGTTTGAGTCAGATATTTTTTTCGATGATTCTCACCATCTGATACACATAGTCTTTGTAATCGATTTTCTGATTGCTCAATTGCCTATTGGATAAGATATCGTTTGCATTCACACAAAACAATATTTCTGACTGATTTTTCAAAGATTCGAAGATCTTCTTTTTTGATTCGGGATCGAATCCTGGGAGGACTCTCGCTGCGTGGGCGTCATACATGAATTTTCCTCCGATCTCCAGATACAATCTTCCACCACCAAAATTAGCGATCCTATCGAGGATTTTCTCTTTTTGGAGTCTGATGTATTTATCACCATCGAATCAATCTTTTTTGTAATTGATGATGTCGGTTGAGTTTATAGTGTTCATGCGGAAACGCAAAATATAAAGATAACTAAGTATATGCGTTCCTCGAGATTTTTGCAAAAAATAGCGGTAAATACGCTATATTTACTTGCGTTTTTGGTGAAATATGGTGTATTTTGGCTATTTCACTATTTTTCCGTTATCTAGCGTGATGATATCGTCCGCAAATTTCAATATGCTTTTGTCGTGTTCGATCATAAGAATAGTATCTCCTTTGTCCAAGAATTCTTTGATGACTCTCATAAGCTTCACGATATCTTCAGC
>CAZJMP010000034.1:0-6474 GCA_964547365.1 uncultured Candidatus Peribacteria bacterium
ACCTGCCCCGTTTCCATGAGATGCAAAATGCCTTGGCTCGTCGGAGAGAAGATGGAACTCGGCGTCGCATAGACAGGCGTTTTCATGGCAAGCGCAAAATCTACCGTGATCAGTGATCAGGATTTTTTGCCGGCTTCAGGAAGAAAAAGACAGTCGGACAATCCCGCGATGATGCGATTTCTCTGAGGAAAGGTATACAGTGCAGGCTTCTCCAAGAGCCTGAATTCGGAGAGTACGAGTCCTCATGCGGCCACTATTTCCTGGATACTATTCCATTCGGGTCTTTTGTAATAGAAGCCCAAACCTCAGCCAAGGACGGCAATCGTAGGGATGCTTTGTTGGCAGGAAAGCTGATGGCAAAGCTGATCCACCCCTTCAGCCATTCCTGAAATCGTAACCAGATCATACCCTTCTGCATGACTAAATAATGTCTCTATGACTTTTTTCCCATACTCTGACATCTTCCTGGGACCCACGATACCCAAGATATGTTTGTCGAGCAGCGTAATGTCTCCGAGATAATAGACGATGTAGGGCTGAGGTTTGATACCGAAAAATCTCGGATGCTCCGAAGCGAATATGGCGTGTATCTGTTCCTCATCCACTCGCTCCTGCATCTTGGCGTATCTTTGGTGGTCGTACGAAACATGCTCCTTGTCTTGGAGCTGTTGTTTGGTGATCGTGTGATCGAGAGAATAAAGAAGGGCTTCGTGCTGCATCGTATCTCAAAACTAAAATATCGTCCTCAATTTTACAAACATCTTTGTTTTTTTCAATACATAATTACTATTATTCATTTGTCAAAAACTAATTTGACAATAGTTTTGTTGGTATTTATGCTTGAAATGCGCCCCACTTTTGCCTACACTTTTGACCAAAGCGAATATTTTTAGATTCTGCGAATACGTATGTTAATCAAACTCAACAACATCATCATGTTTGCACTGATCGCGTTTTTCATCTCTTGGATACTCTATCCGATATACATCCATATCCTCAGGAAATTTAAGATTGGAAAAACCATCCGCGAAGCTGCGGTTACTGGTGAAAAGTCCAAGATATTCACTCAGCTCCACGAACACAAACAATGAACCCCTACCATGTGAGGCGGTATTTTTTTGTTGGTCATGGGACTCATGATCTGACTCTCTTACATCCTCAGAGATATCTGACGGATCAACAACGCACTCTTCAATAGGCAAGAAACCTATGTCCTCCTCTTCGGTTTCTTTAGTATGTGATTGATAGGATTAGTTGATGATTTCTTGAATATCAAAGGACACGGTGCTGTGAAAGGGCTCAGTGCCAAAGCTAAACTCATCGGTATGTTTGTCTTTTCGGCTTTTATCAGCCGATGGTTTTATAGCAGACTATGAATAGACTATATCAATCTCCGACCTATTGCAGGCAAGGTATCGATCTGACTATTCTATCCCCTCATCACCTTCTTTATCACCATAGCCATTGTCAATGCCATCAACATCACTGATGGACTCGATGGATTAGCGGGAGGATTGATGACGATGATTCTGTTTGTCCTCGCTGTCGTCTTGTTCTTCAATCAGACCTACATAGCCGCTACCGTCATCTGTATTGTAATGGCCATGCTTGTGGCATTTATGTTTTACAATATTCATCCCGCCAAGATCTTTATGGGCGATAGCTGAGCGTTTGCGCTCTGAGGTTTGATAGCATCACTCCTCTATTTTCTCAATATGAGAACCTGAATTTTCATCCCATTCATCATTCTCTTTGCGCTTTTCATCATCGACCTCACTTCGAGTTTTCTCCAGATTTTTTGGAAAAGATATTTCAAAAGAAAATTATTTATAGTGGCTCCGCTCCATCATCTCTTTGAAAAACAATGAATCAACGAAACCACTATCGTGATGAAAGCGCGGTTCATCCAATGACTTCTAGCGGTCATCACCATAGTCATCCTGTTCTATCAAGTAAACAAAACATTCATAAACTAAAAAAGGTAAAATGGAAAGATGGAGAAGGGAAAAATCAACATCTCAATATTTCCATCTTTCAATATTTCAATATTTCATTTTTTTAATATTTCATTTTTTTAATATTTCATCATGGAAAAGTCCAATAAGATCATCAAGATACTTACGCTCGTATCGAAAATATTTTTTATCTGACTCTTGTTGCAGTTTTTTCTGCAGACATTGGTCACCTACAAATTCGGGCGAGATTGAACTGTACGGAAAATCATCCGAATGCGGAAAGAGATCATCATCATCGGATTGCTCGGTTTCTTGGGACGATATTTTCGGAAAAACAAGAATTTCAGATCTTTCTTTGAAAAATTCCCGCTCAAGAATTTTGTACGGATTTTTTTGGCGACGATACTCATTACCTTCATCGTCTCCGTCCTTATCAACAAAACCGGCATCGGAACATGGATCATGTCCGTCAGATATAGCATGATAGGATTCCTGATTTTTATCATATTCTTTACTATCACGATCCTGTTTTTCTGAGCGAGAGAGATCAATCTCGTCAAACGATATAGCAAGATCATGAAAACCTTGCTAGTACGATCTTTGGCTTGGCGAGGCATTATTTGGCTTATGCCAAACTTGCTGAAATTTGCAGGATACAATCAATTCAATTACGAAGGCGATGTAGGTATCGCGCCTCCGGCAGCGTATTATACCCGTTACGATCAATGATTTGTCCGCAATCAATTTTTGTTTGAGAGACCTATCAGCCGAGGATTTTTCCTCATAGCGCTCCGACCATTGTTCTTTGTTTTGTGTTTCAAAAATAAATCCCCTTGGGAAAAATTCTTACGAGGCGGCATCTATGGCCTTGCTGTGATGTCAACCTTTTCTAGGGCGGCTCGATGAGTTCGGGTCATCCAAACCATCATCCTGATTCTCGCTCAATTCCCGAGAAAATACCGAAAGTATGCATTGCGCTGATTCATCCCGCTACTCTTACTCTTTGGTGTCGTCACGTATTTCTGACAAAGACAGATCATCACGAGAGAGTTTTCAAATACCGGGCATCTGAAACATGTCGTCGAAGCCTTGCATCTCATAGGAGAAAGGCCGATCCGATGACAAGGTGCGTGAACCGCAGGCCCTGCTTCGCATCAAGTAGAAGGGATCAAAGCATACAATCCAGAAAATCAATATCTCCAGATCCGGATCGAATACGGCATATTGGGATTCCTCGGATGGATATATCTCTACGGTTATCTCCACTATATCGCATACAAATCCTACGAAGAAGACAAAAAAAACGATGATAAAGCGACAAAAAAAAGGAAGCTCTATGGAACTATCGTCTTCGCTTTCGGTGTAGGAATACTCTGACTAAGTATCGAAGGATTGGTATTGCATAGCTTCGTCGATAGAATGATCGTCTATCCGTTCATGGCGCTGTTTGCTATCGCATATGGTTTATATTGCAAAGAGAGAAAAATCATTCAATAGGTTTATTTCCTTATAGCTGCATAATGAAAAAGAAAGACACAGAGCAACTTAAGAACCAAAAAAAAAGAGAAATATTTACCAGTACCATCACAGAGACACCGCCACAAATTTCTTCATTCAGCAACATCCTCTACGAAGTTTTGGATACGGAAAGCGACGACATCGAAGGACTCAAACAAGCAGCAAAAAAAGCTGAGTCACTCGTTTCTTGATGGATCAGCATCTGTGACGATATAGGGTTCTATTCTTTTCAGACCTATCTCGTAGATGTCTTATGAAATCGAAAAACGCTTATTACGTATATCAAAAACATGTCGACCACCGCTACAAAAAAAAACATGAAAGAGCTAAAACAGCTTGCTAATCAATGTAATCAAACGACATCTATCTCCGAAGCAATCAATATCTGCTATCAGCTCCAAGAAAAAATAAAAAAACATTTGTCCAACCCGGACATCAAACCTACTACGAAATTCCATCAACAAGAGCAAAAATACAACGATATCATTTCATCAAAGCACACATCTCCCACTAATGAAAAGAAAAAATCTCTGAGTGATGAATTTTTTGGAGGATGCAACGACACATTTGAACCAGAGGAATTCATGAAAAAAATGGTGACTGACGAAGAAGAGGAAAGACAAGAAAAATCGCGACAAGAAACAGTGAAGATCATCTGCAAAAAATATTATCTCTCTGATGAAGGAGAAATTATCCCTAAAAGTTCATTTGACACACTACAAGAAAAACTCAAGCGTGATGATAGCTTTATAGAATAGTTTTTCTTAGAATAAAAAAAAGCTCCAGTAAAAAACCGGGGCTTTATCATATTTACTTACGAAGATTATTTTTCTACGATAACATCGTTGGGCAATTCATTCGTGTCATTGGATTGCATCGGAAAATGTAAAGTAAGAAGCTCTCCTACATGATCCACAACCTCACAAATTGCATTGCAGGTGTTTCCTTCACGAATGTTTGTTGAAAGCTGCTGGACCATGAAATCCCATACGGTCTGTTGCACCTTTTCGTTGATGCCAGTATCTGCGAGTATCTGTATCTTCCGTTCCTTGATGGATAAGAAGATCAATACACCGGTTTTGTCTTTGGTATTGGCTAATCCATATTGATGAAAAGCCGCTACCGCATGGTCATAGACCGTTTTGAACTTGCGCGAATTTTTCGCAACGACGACCCTGATTTCGCCTGTTGTGGTCTTTTCGGCTTCGCCGACCGCAGCAGTGATTTGAGCCATCTCTTTTTTGGTTAAGAATTTCTCAAAAATTTTCATGTTATTGTTTTTTTTATTACTGTTTATTACCAGCCGCCGGAAGCACCGCCTCCGCCGAATCCGCCTCCGCCTCCTGAGAAGCCTCCGCCATCTCCGCCGCCGGAAAGCAGGAATCCATCACCGACATCAGTTCCTGTGACGCCTCCTCCTATACCGGCTGACATAATGACATGTGCAAGCAACCCTCCGAGGATGCCAAGCACGATTGAAATCAATGCGGCTCCTATGGATATTGCTCCGAATACAAGAAACCAGGCAATCGGTGAACTTATGCCACCGAAGATACCAGACACGGACCAATGGGTATATCCTGCGATCCCAGCGATTACTGCAAGGATGATGAATACTATAAGCGCAGTGGAATTTTTTCTTTCCTGTTCCATTGCGGGAGCGATCTCTTTCTGGTACGAGCCGTCCATGCAAGCGATGATCTTGTCGGTTGCGACGTCAATACCTTCATAGTATTTCTCTTCCTTGAAACGAGGTTTAATCTCCTTATCGAGAATCCATTTGCAAATAGCATCCGTAAGTACCTCTTCCAGTCCATATCCGACTTCGATGCGATCCTTGTGGTCTTCCATGAAGAAGAGCAGTATCACACCGTTATCTTTGCCTTTTTGGCCGATTTTCCAGTCCTCGGCGACTTCCATAGAAAAATCTTCGAGGTCTTCTCCGTCGAGAGATTCCATTAGCAGTACAACGATTTGTGTGGTCGTTGAATCCTCGAAAGCTTTGAGTTTAGCTTCAAGGGTGGAGATTTCCTTCACACTGAGTGTGTTGGAATAGTCGTTGACTCTGCCTTTGAGTCTGGGGACATCAAGTCCCCAAACCGTCTGGCATGTCATAATAATAAACAAGAACAGTACAACTTTCGTTTTCATGATTTCCTGGAGTTAGAATTTTACTTCAGGAACTTTTTTAGAATCTTCATCTGCTTCGAAGTATAACCTCTTTTCGAAACCAAACATGCTTGCAAAGATATTTGCCGGGAATCGACGGATGTACTGGTTGTAGTCTTTGGTAATGTCATTGAATCTTTTGCGTTCTACGGCAATCCTGTTCTCTGTTCCTTCCAGCTGCGATTGCAGCGCAAGGAAGTTTTCGTTTGCCTTGAGGTCAGGATATTTTTCCACCACAACCAACAGTTTGGAGAGCGATGACGATAATTCCGTCTGTGCAGCATCGAAATTTTTCAGCTGTTCCGGGGTAGCGTTGCTCATGTCGATCTTGACGCTGGTCGCTTTTGATCGTGCTTCGATAACAGCAGTCAGTGTTGTCTGTTCATGCGTAGCATAACCTTTGACGGTTGCTACCAAATTTGGGATGAGATCAGCCCTGCGCTGATAGACATTTTCTACCTGCGACCAGGCATTGTTCACAGATTCTTCACGGGTAGCCATACCGTTGTATTTTGCTACGGTAGAACAGCCGCCGATAAAGAGCAGGCCAACGATTACGATCCACACAATGTGAGAAGTCTTCAATTTAAAATTTTCCATATACATATATTTTTATTTTTTGCTACTCTTTGTTTTTCGGGATTTTCGCTTACTCCCATAGATGAACTTTTAAATAACACATCAAAATATCTATAATTATTTACTAATAAAAGTCAATATCAAAATAAAAAAAACAGGCTGAATATCAGCCTGTCTATGTTTGTCATACTTGTAGAATTTTACCAGCTTCCACCAGCTCCGCCTCCGCCGAAACCACCTCCGCCGAAACCGC
>CAZJMP010000034.1:6574-11218 GCA_964547365.1 uncultured Candidatus Peribacteria bacterium
GATTCTACGTCATCGTCTGACATTTTGGACTTTGCGTTGGCTATCTGCTTTTCAGCTTCTGCCATTGCTTTTTTGAATCCTTGCTTTGCTTCGATGATCTCTTTTTTGCGATTGTGAATGTCCGTGAGACATTCCAATATCGATTTCATCTTCGCTTCAGCATCTTCTATCAGTCGCTTTGCGCCTTCGAACTCCTGGATTTTCATGTCATTCTTCGCTTCAGCATCTTTCTTGAGCGTTTTGCATTTCTCAAGCGATGCAGCAACCAGGGTAAAATTCAAGTTCAGATCTTTCCAGTTCTCCTTAGGATACTCTTTCTTCAACTGTTCCAGGATTTTTTCCGCTGCGATCATTTTTTCCGGAATAATACTGATGGTTACTGATGCTTCTTTGATTTTTTCTGAAGCTTCCCTGCTACAAGACACGTGAGCATCCATTTTCTGCTTTGCACTGAGCATCTCTTCATTGATTCTCTCGCTTGCATCATATACAGCTTTTCTTTCTGCAAGGTTCTGTACCTTACCTGAAATCTTATCAAGAGAGGCTTTGAATCCTGACAGCTGATTCTCATACTCAGTAAGCTTGAATCCCTTGTCTTTCAGCACTTGTATGCTGATCCGGAATGTCTCAAACACTTCTTTCGCTGAATCGAATTTGACCAAGGCATCTTTTTCATACTGCTTGATTTCATGGGGAATGTCTTTGAGTTTTCCCACGATATCTTCGAGCTCCGGCACAATGTTCGTGAGAATACTGAGGATCTGTGATGCACGGACGAGATTAGTCTCAACGCATTGAGGGAAGTCCTTGAATACTCCTTCAACAGGAGCTTTCATAGAACGATCCACGGTATGCATGAAATCATGATGTTTTTCCTGTGCCCATGCTGGGTAATGAGAAATGTCGTTGGGGATCCAGGAAAGCATTTGTTCATATTCCGCTTTCGCTTCTTGGAATTTCTCCTTGAGCGATGTGCGACGCTTCTTGAGTTCCTGTGCCTTGCGATAAACATTTCTTACTCTCACATACAGCCAGATCAGTAATGCAAGCAACGCAATGCCTCCCAGGACAAGTCCTGTGATGTTAAAAAACGCTCTTATGCTTGCTTCGCGTTCCGCTTTGCGTTTGGCTTCCAGCTCTTCGCGCTGTTGCCAGCCGATCTCACCTAAATCGCTGATGATAGCGTCGACGGTCTCCGTTATCCCTTCATAGTATTCATCTTCTTTGGCATGAGGGATAAAGTTAGATTCGCCGATACTCTTTACATCATAGTCGGTGAGGTACGGTTCGAGGCCGTAGCCGGTAGCGATGAAATAGTCGCCATGCTTTGAGGTTACAAGCTTTTCTAATGCATTCTGGTTGTATTTCACGATGAGGAAAACAATGCCATTGTCTATCCCTTTGTGACCTACACCCCAGGTATGCCCGATCTCAATAGCTACATCCGAAGCTTCGGCTCCGTCCAGATCATCCAAGATCACGATAGTGATCTGTATGCTGGTCTTGTTGTCAAAATCGACCAGTTTTTTTTCCAAAATTTCTCTCTGGTCCGGTTGAAGCAGTCCGATATAGTCATTTACCAACCGTTGAGGATTGGGTTTTTTCGGAATATCGAATCCGAAGGTTGAGAGACAAAACAATGTCATCATCAACATGACACACACTTTTTTCATAGGCTATTTTTGTTTTTATAGTGATTATTTTTTTTATTAAAACAATCTATATGTATTTCAAATTAAAAGTCAAGTATTAGTAATGTGATTATCTACCTTTTGAGGGAATTATATCTGAAAAAGCAAACCAAACATAATAATAAGCAAAAAGGAGGATGTCTTTTTTATTTGCACCCGGGTGCGATTTTATTACAATGCAGACATACATTTCCGCTTCGGCGGATTTTATCTTTTCATCAGTATTTTATGGCAGTAGACTTAATCCAGATTATCAGCAAAAAGGTGTGAATGACCCCAAGAATCGTCAACAGTATCGTCCAGCTTTTGGATGAAGGAAATACGGTCCCATTCATCGCCAGATATAGGAAGGAATTGACCGAAGGAGCGACTGACGAACAGCTCAGAGATTTCAATGATATCTATACGTACACCAGGAATCTCGAAGCAAGAAAAGCGGATGTCATCCGTTTGATCGAGGAAAAATGACTCATGACGGACGAGCTCAGAAAACAGATCATGGACGCAGATACCTTGGCGAGAGTAGAGGATTTGTATAGACCATTCAAGGAAAAGAAGAATACGAAAGCCACGATAGCCAAAGCAAAAGGACTCGAACCATTGGCAGATATTTTGGCGAAAGCGGAACTCAACAAAGAGGAGTTTGAAGCGGAAGCGGAGAAGTTTGTCAGAGATACGGGTGACGCAAAAACCAGTGTCAAAAACAAGGAAGAAGCGATCCAATGAGCCAAGGATATCATCGCCGAAGCGGTGTCCGATCATGCTGATCTGAGAGAAGATATCAAAAGCAGAGAAGAGAATACCAGTGTACTTGAATGCAAAGCGACCAAAACGTTCGACGAAAAATGAGTCTACAAGATCTATCAGACCTATAGCAAAAAAATATCCGAGATGCCGTCCTACGCATATCTCGCGGTTTCCAGAGCAGAAGAAGAAAAACAACTGCAGGTGAAATTACAATTTTCCAACGATAAGATACGAGAAGATACTACCAAGTATTTTGTGCCGAAACAGCATGGAACTTGCGTAGAATATCTGAACGAAGCATGCGAAGATGGACTTCACAGACTCTTGATGCCATCGCTTGAAAGAGAGATCAGATCCGACAAAAAAAGGCGAGCAGATGAAGCTGCGATCAGAGTTTTTGGGGACAATTTAAAAAACTTATTACTGACTCCTCCGATCAAGGGCATGACCGTTCTCGGCTTCGATCCGGCATTTAGGACAGGATGTAAATTGGCGATTGTCGACCCTACCGGAAAATTTTTGGATAAAACGGTGATCTACCCTACCGAACCGCAGAAGAAAGTCACCGAAGCATGGGAGACCTTGAAGAAATTAGTCGATCAGTACAAGATCGATCTCATCGTGATAGGAAATGGAACTGCCTCAAGAGAATCAGAAAAAGTCGTTCACGATTTCATAGAAAAATATAATCTGAACACCAAATACATGATCACCTCCGAATCATGAGCATCTGTCTATTCCGCTTCTAAACTCGCTCAGGACGAATATCCGGATCTGGATGTCACCATCAGAGGAGCGATCAGCATCGCCCACAGAGTCCAGGATCCTTTGGCGGAACTCACGAAAATAGATCCGAAATCCATCGGCGTCGGACAATATCAGCACGATGTCGATCAGAAATTCCTGAAAGAGAAATTGGAAGAAAAGGTCGAAGATATCGTCAATAGCGTCGGTGTCGATGTGAATACGGCGAGCTATACGCTGTTGCAATACATAGCAGGACTCAGTGAAACAGTTGCGAAAAATGTCGTCGCCTATAGGAATGAAAACGGTCCTTTCACCAGCAAAGCCCAGCTGAAAAAAGTCAAAGGACTCGGACCGAAAGCCTATGAACAAGCGATAGGATTCTTGAGAATCAAAGGCGGAAAAGAGATCCTCGATGAGACAGGAATCCATCCGGAAATCCATAAACAAGTCTACGAATTCATCGAAAAAGAATTGGGCATTAAGAAAAAAGATCTGAAGTTACCTATGATATTGCAAAGCTATCCTGAGAATAAAATAGAGGAATGGTCAGAAAAATATAAAATAGGAAAAGAGACCTTGAAGGATGTAATTGCGGAATTACAGAGGCCAGGTTTGGATCCGAGAGACGAACTCGAACCGCCATGTTTTTCATCAACTATCCTCAATATCGCAGATCTGAAAATCGGAGACAAGCTCGATGGAATCATCAGAAATGTCACGGACTTTGGAGCATTCGTAGATATCGGATTGCATAGCGACGGTTTGGTGCATAAATCACAGATGGCGAATTATTATGTCACCAATCCTATCGATGTCGTGAAAGTCGGACAGCAAGTCAAAGTCAAAGTCATAGATATCGACCTAGAAAGAGAGAAGGTCTCCTTGAGCATGAAAGACGATAGCGCACCACAATCACCGAGAGTCGAAAGAAGCACAAGCAATGAAAAAAAAATTGATTATAATAAAAAAGATGAAACAACTGGTGAATCATCTTTGAGAGGAAACATTACCTTTAGTTAGACTGACGCACCCGGGTGGAATAGTCACTCAAGTAACTACAAAAGCCAAATTACAAAAGTTCGCACCCGGGTGCGAACTTTTTATCCGTCTTTGTGATAGATGTGTAATTCAATAAAATCATTGAATGTATGTCATTTCACTATTTCGGTCCTGATTGGTCCTTTGAATCATGGATCGATAAGCGGAGAGATAATATGATGCCCGCCGCCTTCATATGCTTGATAGATGATAACTCAGAAATATTCACCGAAATCGACATAATACGTTTCTCCTATATTGAAGTTATGTTCGACATGTTTCGGGTTGCTCGGATCGAATGGTTTGAGAATATCTACCAGATTCTTCTTGGATTCTATGATGATTTGCTTTTTGTTGTCGGGTATATAGACATTGTTATTGAGCTTCAATTTCAAAGTAAGCGCGTGATCTGCTTCGCTCT
>CAZJMP010000035.1:0-10944 GCA_964547365.1 uncultured Candidatus Peribacteria bacterium
AGTTTTGCTCCGGTATCAAGAGAGTATTGATCCATTTCTTGTTCAAGCTGTACTCAAAGACTGTGTAATTCAGCAAGTATTCGTTTGTCTAATTCGTTATTTACTTGCGCGTTTGGAACTTTAATGGCTTCGAGTTTCTGCAATGTTGCTGTGGTTCCGTAGAGATAAGATCGGAGTTCATCGAAGTTTACATCATGAGAGATCATGAGGATGGCTTGTCCTTTTTTTGCAAGTTTTTTATGGATGCCTATGGTGTCCATAGTCTCTCCTGATCGTAATTTTTCCTCTTGCTTGATCTTCACTTTTTTATTCCTGTATTTCTTCATGATGTTCGCTATTTCTTCGGCCGTCTGTATCGCTCTTGTTGCCGGACTTGTGTAGATGATATCAGGATTTATTCTGAGTACTTGTTCTATGAATTTTTTGTCTTGCATCGCTTCTCTGCCTTCTTGGGTGAGTGGACTTTCTTTGTCTAATCATTCCGCTTTTGCATGTCTCATGAAGTAGAGTGTCGTATTTTCTGTTGTTCGTTTATCGACAGTTGCATACGTTTCAAAAAATTTGTATGCATTTAATATCGAAGCAGTGAAATCCTTGTAAATTTGATCGACGCCTTTTTCTGAGAATTTTACAGATTCCGCTCTCACTGCTGGAGAACCTAATAAATATAATCTGTATGCGTCTGTTCCATATCTTCCGAAAAGATATTCAGGATCAGGATAGTTCTTCAATTTCTTCGCCATTTTTTTGCCGTCTTCTGCGAGTACGAGTCCGTTGATGACGACATGATTGAATGAGTTCTGTTTCATAACTGCGTTACCACAGACGTGCATTCCTCTAAACCATCCTCTTGTCTGATCCAATCCTTCCATGATAAAATCTGCAGGATAGATGAACGGTTTTGAACTTTTATCTCCTGTATATCCCGCTTGTCCGAATGGCATGGATCCTGATTCAAATCGGCAGTCCATGACTTCAGGAACTCTCCGATATTCTTTTGTCCCTTTTTTGAATCGGTAACTGTCGATGTATGGTTTGTGGAGATCCATCTCCGCTTTTCTATCATTGTCCCGATAGCGAACGACAATATTGCCGTTGAGTGGAGTGTAGTCGTGTTTTTTGGTCAGATAATCAAAATCCTTGAATGTCTTTTGTATGAGAATGACAGAATCCTTGTGCGTTACCGTGATGATAGTCTTGGTCTTGAATCTTTCGTTTACGTCTATGGTATATGCTTTGCATCTTGCCATGACATCGTCTATGGATTCGCTTTCTGGCATGAGTTTTTCATTCGTTGGTTTACTCGTTGTAAGACCTGTAATGAATGGTTTGTCTTGCAACTCTGGGATGATGAGATCCACCGTTCTGAAATCTACATAGAGTCTTTCGTTGATTTGGAATAAATTCTGTTTCGAAGCATCTTGGACATAGGATTGTATCTCTTTCTTATCTCGAAGATCCTGATAGATCTTTTGAATGTCTTGATATTTTTTCTGTATCTCTGTAATGCTATCAGGAAATTTCTTTTCCAAAAATGGCAGTACTGTCTGAAAAGTTCTTGCGAGCGGAGTTACGATAATGATCCGATCATCTTTTTTGAGCGTGCTGAGATATTTGCTTATTTTCTTTGCTTGTTTCTGTCCTTCTTTATTCAAATCTGTCCTGCTATAGCTATCGTGTGTAAATGTTTCATTGTAGACAGTTTTTCCATGTCTTAGGATAATATTCTTGGTAATATTCTGTGATCCTGTTTTTGTTCATTGATATACCTCTTCGAGTGTTCCGCAGACGATGATATCTTCCGGTTTCTTTGTGTTTTCCCGGACTGGGATAGGTGCTCATCGATATCTATTTCTTGCAAGGTTCCGATCTGGCGCAGTCTTCAATACATCGATAAATCTTTTCTTCACTCCTTCAGGGACAAATCCTATTTTTTCTGCGTTTGGTACTGTGATGTCCGTCAGTGATGGTTCCTTAATGAATCGACTCGTCAATGCTTTGGAGATCAATGGTGTGTCACATCTTCGGCAATGCGGGTAGGAGTGCTCGTATGATCTTTGTCCGATTAATTTTCCTTGCTCTTTGAGGTGCTGAATGACATCTTTGTTGGCATCATAGACTCTTATTCACTTCCATTCAGGTACTTCGTCGGTGAATTCTCCGTATTCATTTACCGGCAAAAAGAGCCGATCCTTCGCGAATTCTCTTGGCATGAATTGTGCGACTGCGTTGAAATCTTCCATACCGAATGCTGGCGCGATATGTACGATTCCTGTTCCATCTTCGGTGCTGACGAATTCTCCTGGGATGATTTTGAAGAACTGCTCTTTATATTTCTTATCTATCTTGCTTTGATTGATATGCTGGAATAATGGTTCGTAAGTGCGTCCTACTAATGTTTCTCCTTGTATGATATTGATTAAAAGGTATTCGCTCTCGTCTTTGTAAAATTGTTTCATAAGATTTTCTGCAATTACATAATATTCTTTTGTGCTTTTATCGAATACTATCAGATAATGAATGTGCTTTCCTACAGCAAGAAACATGTTGCTTGGTAATGTCCGTGGAGTTGTCGTCCATGCAAGAACATTCATATTTGCTTTTTCGTCTCATTGAAATTCGGTAACTTGTTGAGCGATATTTTTTTGATAGATATAGAGATCATAGAATTGGTTCATGATTTCAAAATCATCATCGATAACTGTGTTTTCTATCTTTACAGCAAAACCGAGTTTGTTGTCAGAAGGAATTATTTCTGCCCGAACCGTATGTGTGTGTTTTTCTGGTTCCATATTCTTTGGTTCTCCGCTGAATTCCACATCTATAATGTTGAGATTGAATAATCCGTATGGCATAATTTCTTTAAAATTTCAGAGATTCTTGACTCCGGTGACTTCTATGTCGAGTTCTTCCTTAAGTTCTTTCTTGACTGTATTTTCTAATGTGTGGCCTTTATCTATTTTTCCGCCAGGAAATACATATTTCTGTCATTTTTTATGATAGAGCATGAAAAATTTATTGTCTTTTTTGAGTGCACAATCCACTACATGAATAAATCCGTCTGGAGTTGCTTCAAATTTTTGTAAATTTTCTTGGTCTATGTTGTATATAGGGAATTTTATCGTAATCGCTGGATCCTGTCTGTCTTTGTATCCTTCGTTCACTTCTGCGTTTGATAATGTCGTCGCACAGCTTGGACACATCCATTGAACGTTGAATCACTTATATACCAAATTCTGTTTGTACATATTCTGAAATACCCGGGTGACGGATTCCATGAAGTCGAGATTCATTGTATAATACGCGTGATCCATATCTGCTCGTCTTCCGATCCGATCGCCGAATGTTCTCCGTTCGTCGCTGGTGTTGCTGACGGATTTTCTGCATTCTTCGACGAATCTTTCGACACCGATTTTGTCTTCGATATCTTTTTTACCATCGATACCCAATAGCTTTTCTACATATTTTTCTACCGGTAGACCGTGGCAGTCCCGTCATCGATCTCTATTTACCTTGTATCCTTTCATAGTCTTGTATCTGAGGATGGTGTCTTTCATAGATCCTACGAGTCCGTGTCCGAAGTGCGGTGTTCCTGAAGCGAATGGAGGTCCGTCATAGGTGATGGATTGAAATTTCTCTGACCTCTGTTCGAGGGATTTTTCGAAAATCTTGTGCTGTTTCCGATACGCGTTGAGGCTTTGATTCAATTCTTTGTGGTTCATTTTCACAATATATATATGATAAATGCTTCGCGATAAAAGGGCTATGTCCGATAAATGCTCACGTTGTTCGCGATAAAATGATGATTTTTTTTATCGATTTATCGTTTTATCGGTCCGGTTTACCGAACCTTTTATCATTCGAACTTTGTTCGAATAGTTACTATAGTAAATCAGTTTGAGCTTTCAAGTCGAAGGAATTATTTTTCTGGAAATGCTGTTGTATTTTCTTGGTATTTTGATAGCTTGTTGGTATCGAAATTTATTTTTTTCTTTCTCATCATGGAACATATCGATATCCAGTATCAGAATCTTGTTAAAGAGATCCTCAAGGCTCCAAAGAAGGAGAATAGGACAGGTATCTCTACCTATGCTATCGCTTGTCGGTCTATCAGACATGATATGGCTGATGGGTTTCCGTTGTTGACCACAAAAAAAATGGGTATGAAGACTATCGCAGCAGAATTGGAATGTTTCATTAAATGATTGCATACCAAAAAAGAATTTCATGAGAGGAATTGTCATATCCGGGATGAACGATGTGATCCGAGAAAAGTGCCGTATGGTAATGATGAAGAGACGAAGAAAAAGATGATGGAAGAAGATGAATTGGGAAGAATATATTGAGTCCAATGGAGAGACCGAATGTGAAGTATTGATCAGCTAAAAGAAGTTGTCGATAAGTTGAAGACCAATCCGTTTGATAGACGTATGATCGTCAATGCATGGAATCCTTCTGAACTCAATCAAATGGCATTGCCGCCTTGTCATTATTCTCGGCAAGTGATCGTTACGTTGAATCATCAGGGAGAAAAAGTTTTGAATCTAACATGGAATCAAAGATCTGTCGATACTATGTTATGATTACCATACAATATCGCTAGCTATGCATTATTACTTCTACTTCTTGCTAAAGAAGCGAATATGATCCCTGGTATCTTGATGGGATCGCTCGGTGATGTCCATGTCTATGAGAATCATATCGAAGGTGCTCAAGAACAATTGTCTCGTGAACCTAAAAAATTGCCAACATTTGAAATAACCAATTTCACTTCACTATTCGATCGAAAATACACTGATTTTGAATTGAAAGGGTATGACTCCCATCCGAAGATCGAATTTGCGATCGCTGTGTAGATTTAATGATAAAATGATAAATGCACTTCGTGCGATAAAATGATAAAAATTCCCTGAGGCGCTTGCTTTAGGGGTTTTTATACTTGCTTTATTAATTTATTTTGATATAGTATTTTTTCTGAAACTAAAAAAAATGTTAAACTAAAATAAAACCCTATGAATTACAAAGAAATGAAAAACATCAATCCATTCGATGCAGAGTATCACAAGTTATTGAAACACATCCTTAAGAATGGAACCAAAAAGGGCGATCGTACCGGTACCGGAACATTAGATACTTTCGGCTATCAGATGAGATTTGATCTCAGCAAGGGATTTCCTCTTTTGACAACCAAAAAACTTCATCTCCGGTCTATTATCTATGAGTTGTTGTGGTTCCTCAATGGAGATACCAACATCAAGTATCTCAACGACAATAAGGTGAGTATCTGGGATGAATGGGCTGATAAGAATGGAAATCTTGGTCCTATCTATGGCTATCAATGGCGTTCTTGGCCTGATTATGATGGCGGTCATATCGATCAGATCATGAAGGCTTTGACCATGATCAAAACTGATCCCAATTCCCGTCAAAACCTTATCGTTGCATGGAACGTTGCACAGATTCCACAGATGAAGTTGCCTCCTTGTCATTGTCTTTTTCAGTTCGATGTAACTGATGGTAAACTCAGTTTGCAGCTCTATCAACGAAGTTGTGATACGTTCTTGGGTGTGCCGTTCAATATCGCTTCGTATGCACTTCTCTTGATGATGATTGCACAGGTATGTGGACTCAAGCCTGGCACGTTTGTTTGGACCGGTGGAAGTGTCCATCTGTATCTCAACCATCTTGAACAGGCGCGTTTGCAGCTTACTCGTGAGCCGTACAATCCTCCAGTGATGAAGATCAATTCTGATGTAAAAGATATCTTCGGTTTCCATTTTGAAGATTTCGAATTGCAGGAATATATTCCTCATCCGCATATTAAAGCAGATATTTCTGTATAACATGATCCCCTGGGTGTTCCCCGGGGATTTTTTTTATGTTTGTTTTTTTTTGGTAAAACACTACATATACTGTATTTACTTATTTTTTGTATATTCATGAAAATATTAGTGATTAATGCCTGAAGTTCGTCTTTGAAGTATCAACTCTTTGATATGGCGAATAATGTTGTCGTAGCAAAATGAAACGTAGAAAAAATCTGAGAGAATAGTTCTGATATCAAGAATCATAAGGATGCGTTACATTCGATTTTGCCACATGTTTCTGAAAACGGAGTACTGGAATTTGATGCGATAGGACACAGAGTAGTGCATGGGTGAGAATATTTCAAGGATCCTGTCATTATCACTGATGAAGTTATCGATGTCATTAAAAAATGCTCTGATTTGGCTCCGTTACATAATCCTGCCAATCTCCAGGCTATCCTTGCATGTAAGGAATTGCTTCCTGAGGTTCCTCAGGTAGCTGTCTTTGATACAGCTTTCCATCAGACTATGGAACCAGCGCATTATCTCTATGCCTTACCAATGAAATATTATGAGCACTACAAAATCAGAAGATATGGGTTCCATGGGATCTCTCACCAGTATGTTTACGAAAAATTAATTACGAATTACGAATTACGAATTAAGAATTCCAAAAAACCTGTAAATGATTTTAAAGTCATTACGTGTCATATAGGAAATGGTGCGAGTGTTACGGCTATCAAGGATGGAAAAGTTGTTGAGACCTCTATGGGTATGACGCCATTGGAAGGCGTAATGATGTGAACTAGATCCGGTAATATCGATCCAGCGATCATTACGTATCTCATGACACACGAAAATATGACCGTTGATCAGATAAATGATTTGCTCAATAAACAGAGCTGATTGCTTGGGATTTCTTGAATCTCCAATGATATGAGGGATATCCTTGCATGAGCTGAAAAATCAGATACTAAATGTGCTCTTGCTTTGGATATGTATATCAATTCGTTAGTGAAATATATCTGAGCATATGCAGCGCTTCTCTGATGAGTTGATGTTATTGTTTTGACTGCGGGAGTGATGGAGCATAGGGCTATCGTAAGAAAAATGCTCTTGGAAAAATTATCGTATCTATGAATTGTGGTTGATGATACAGTCAATCAGGATGAATTGCCTGGCGGTGCAATAATCACTACCCAGGATTCAAAAGTCGCTGTTGTTGTCATTCCGACTAATGAGGAACTCATGATAGCCAAAGAGACCTTTGGCTTGCTCCATATATAATTGTTAGTAGGCTTGAAATGATATATATATTCGCTATAAGCTTATCGATTCATCAATCAATTTTATCTATTTTACCATAATTTTATCTATGGAACAAACTCATCAAAAAAAACATTTCAGCGAAGAAGAAGCGTTGGAAAGAGCTGAACAGAAGCTTGATCAAAAAATGGAAAAAATCATGAATAAATGATTTATCCATAAATTTCTCAATCTCAAATTCATGAAGGACGTACTTGGATCTCATTTTGTTTCTGATATCAATCGCAATATTTCTCCTTATCTTAAGACGATTTTCACTATCGTCGGATGGATCTCATTGATTACCTGAATTATCGGAATCTTCTCATTTCTGATTTCGCTTAGCGGACTCGGATTCATGTTCAGCCTTTGATTCGGTATCGGAATCCGTGTCATGGTCTATGTGCTTTTGGCATTTGTATTCTCTTTGCTTTCTCTGTTTGTATGAATCGGATTGATTAGATCAAAAAAATGGGTTGTTTCATTGATCGTCTTAGGATTCCTCGTTTCTGCACTGCTTTTTGTCATTAGTTTGATCCCTGTAGGATTGTATTCTTATAGATCATATGGAAGCTTCGGAGGCGGGTTATTCAACCTTATCATAACGTTTGTGATGCTCGTCTTGGTTCTTAAGAATGAATCATTATTCAAAAACTAAACCTTACGCTTATTTTATCTCATTACTGTTTTTGATGAGAAAATATCTCCTATCCTTGTTTTTTGTTACATTCGTATTGGGTTGATGCGGACAAAAAATATCCAATGATTTGGATGTGAACGCTATCACGGATTTGGTGGCTTTGCAGAATATGATTACCAAGGTTTCTATAGACATGAATAATGGATCGCTTTCACCGGAAGATGCGCAAACGCGTATCGATGAACTTCAGGACAGATATCTTGAACTTACTGATATCACTCAGCAGGATATAGAAACACAATTTGGTGCTATTCAGGAACAACTCAATAAAGAATTGTCTGTTCCTCATTCGCTTCCTTTGCGAGCGAAGAAAATGGGTATGAGTGAACCTCAAGGTATGGAATTCAATACTGTCCTTTCAAAACAATACACAAATACTGGATGATATAGCTCTACGATACTTGTCTATAAGGGTACTTATGATGTCGCGCTTCAACAAGCTGAAATCATAGCAAAGAAAGCAAGGTTGTTTGTCAGTAAAACTTTTGAAGAGGGACAAACTATTGCTCAGGAAGAAAATACTAGATATATATCATGATTGGATGTCGCATCTCTCCAAAAAGGTGTTGTGTATGTCAATCATGATCTTTTTGATAGAGATGTCGAAAATCTTCTCTCTGTTAGCGTCGATCAGGATGGTAATCTGATTGTAGAGGCTACGAAATACAAATAGATTCTTGTAGTGATTAGCACAAGAAACAAGGTTCCAGGTTATGCTTTTTATACAATTAACGATAGAGTTATGAAGTATGTGTTGTGAATAGTGGTATTCGTGATGGGGATGATAGGCGTGAATTTTGCCCAGGAATATATCTTATTTTATGGTAATGGATGTCCGCATTGCGCGAAGGTCGAACAATATATCAAGGATAATCAGCTTACTAAAAAGTTTGATTTGGCCAAGAAAGAGGTGTTTTTCAATAAGACGAATCTGAAAGAATTCAACGGATATCTCGAGAAACATGCATTGACCTATGATAAGATTTGAGTTCCCTTCCTTATTATTACGAGCGGCGCTGATTGTAACTACATCAATGGCGATATGAATATCATAGAGTATTTTTCCGGCAAGCTTGCTCAGATATCTGCTGCTGCCTGTAAAGATACCGCATGAACATGAGGCGTCCAGCCGGTAGAAAAGAATCTCAAACAGAGACTTTCGTTTTTTGGAGTCATGCTTCCTGCAGCGATTTCCGATAGCATCAATCCATGCGCTTTCGCTGTTATGCTGCTTCTTTTGTCAACCATACTAAGTAGACACCAGAGCAGAAGAAAAACTCTGTTGGCATGAGCGCTCTTTTCGCTTGCAGTATTCCTCAGCTATTTGGCTATGTGAGTGTGACTCTTTTCTGCACTTGCTACCGCAAACAATACCTTTGTTCTGAAACTTGTCGTTGGAATTCTCGGACTTCTTGTATGACTTGCTAATCTCAAGGATTATTTCCGATACGGCAAACGATTTGTCATGGAGGTGCCGTTCAGCCGGAGGCCTAAGATGCAGGATATGATCCATAAAGTTTCTTCTCCGTTTGGTGCATTCATTATAGGAATCTTGGTCAGTTTATTTCTTTTGCCTTGCTCTTCGTGACCGTATTTTACGATATTATGATTCTTGAGTTCTCAAAGTCAGAATCTGAATATGCGAGGATATATCTATCTGATCGTCTATAACCTTATCTTCGTATTACCAATGCTTGTTATCGCTATTCTCGTAGGCTTAGGATATGCGAGTGTTGATAAGATTGCTAAGATCAAGCATGAAAAGACAAGATTAATCCATCTTATTGTATGACTCTTGATGCTAGGACTTGGTATCTATGTGCTGACGACATTGTAATATATTCTCTTATCATATAAAAAAAGGCCCCGAGAAACGGGGCTTTTTTACATAGTGTTTTTTTACTTGTACTTCTTCAATAGCAGACACGCGTTGTGTCCCCCGAAGCCGAGGTTATTCTTCAATACAATATCAACAGTTTTTTCCATCGCTTTGTTGGGAACATAATTAAGATTACATTCCGGATCCGGAATTTCGTAATTAATAGTAGGATGGATGATCCCGTTTTCCATCGTCAGTACAGAAGCAATAGTCTCTATCGCTCCGGCTGCACCAAGCAAATGACCGGTCATTGATTTGGTCGAACTGATGTGGGTAGCATATGCATGTTTACCCAATGCGTTCTTGATCGCTTGTGTTTCCAATCGGTCATTCAATAGTGTCGATGTTCCATGAGCGTTGATATAATCCACTTCTTCAGGCTGTATTCCAGCATATTCCAAAGCGTTCTTAATCGCTGTGGTCATCTCTTTGCCTGGCTGTACGATGCTTTCCGCATCCGATGTCATGCCAAAACCTATGATTTCTGCATAGATTCTTGCATTTCTTTGCAGTGCATGTTCAAGGTCTTCCAGGACTAACATTCCTGATCCTTCTCCCATGACAAATCCGCTACGTGTAGCATCGAAAGGTCGTGAGGCTTTAGTCGGTGCATCATTGCAATTGGTCACCAAAGCATTCATGTTGGAAAATGCGGCATACGATAGCTTAGTGATCAATGCGTCTGTGCCTCCGGTGATTACCACTTTTGCGAGATCTGATTGGATCATGATCATGGCATTGATGATTGCGTGAAGGGAGCTTGCACAGGCTGAATTTACGGTATAACTTGGACCGTGTAATTTGTACTTTATGCTTACTTCTGCTGCTGTAGCATTCGGCATAATGGTTGGGATGGTGTAAGGACTGATAGTCCTTGTGCCGTTTTTGAACATATCCATGCTTGCGATTTCCAATGATCCGAATCCTCCTATTCCTACACCGATAATGCTTCCTACTTGAGGATTGTATTCTTTGGATAGGATGATACCTGAATCCTGTATCGCCATATATGCCGCCGCAATGGCATATTGTACCGCAGGATCCATTTTTTTCGCTGCTTTGGGGTGCAAATCATAATTCGTTGGCACGAAATTTTTGACTTCGCCGCCGATGGTGCATTTCCAATCGGTAGTGTCAAATCTGCTTACATTGCTGATTCCGGAATTTCCATGTATAAGGTTATCCCAAAACTCTTGGAGGGTGTTGCCACATGGGTTAATCGTACCCATACCTGTGATAACGATTCTCTTTTT
>CAZJMP010000036.1:0-10748 GCA_964547365.1 uncultured Candidatus Peribacteria bacterium
ATTCAAAAGATTACATATGATATTTGGTGCAATCCATGATTGAATCGTGGGGAAATTATGACCCAAAATAGGGATGGAATTGCGCTAATCGTACTTTTATATGCTTATTGTTAGGGGAAATGAAATTTGCTTTGCTTATTGTCGGTGTTATTGTTTGATCGCTTGGTGCTATATTCATAAAGATGGGCATGAAAACCATGCCTAAACTGGATTTTGGTATAGATCTGATTCTTAGCTTTTTTGGTAACTATCATATCCTTATCTGACTTTTTTGCTATCTTGCTCCTATTGTCATATGGATATATCTTTTGAAATTCTTTGATGTGACGTATTTGCAGCCGATATTGGCTATCACCTATGTTACTACTCCCATATTGGCTATATTGATCCTAAAGGAACCCGTTCCTTTGCTGAGGCGGGTGTGAATCATAACTATTGTCGTCGGCGTATTTATCGTTAGCAGATCGTAAATGATACAGAACGGGATTCTCCATATCATAGAAAAAAAACAGCCTAAACAGGAAACGCTGCATGCGCTTAAGGATTTTTTCGTTATGCATGATGTTGCTTATTTTTGCGATTTTGACGATACCATAACACAAAACACCTGTTTGCTGTATTCAAAATTCAATTATCTGACGAAAAAAAAACATCTTTCTGAGGCACAAGCTTTTGACCTTTTACATCATCAGTTTGCTCTCAATACTAGGTTCGTCGCTATCGTCAAAAAGCTTCACATCAAGGAAATCGTCATCGTAAGTAGCAATAATCTGGGGTTTCTGACTAAGCTGATCCAAGAAAAAAAAGCGATATTTGACCGTCTATGACTTTCTTTTGTCGGTATAGTCGCCAAAACGCCTGGTTTTGATATATGACCAAAAGACAAACGCACCATTTTCCCAGATAACGCTCTCTATGTTGCCGATATCTTTGAGCGTAAGAACTTCCTCTGATATGATTGATTTGTCTGTGTGGATAGCTATTCTTTTTTCAATTATTATTATATTTTTTTCAAAAAAATCCTTTTTTATCTGCTGTTTTTGATCAAACATGCATAAGCAATTGTATTATTTCTTCCTTTCCTTGAGGCCTAAGCAACGGATGAAGAATATCATCATCTTCATCCCTTTGGTGTTTTCCGGTATGATCTTCAATCCTGTGGCTATCCAAGAAAGCGTCGTCATTTTTTTCGTGTTCTCTTTTTTTGTAGGAGCTACCTATATCATCAATGATTATAAAGACAAAGAAAAAGATAGAAACCATCCCAAAAAGAAACATAGACCTCTTGCAAGCGGAATGTTGAATTCTGTATTCGCTCTTGTGTGAGCGATAGCGATATGATTGTCTATGCTCTATCTCTCCTATCTGTTCTGATGAATAATCGTCCTTTGCTGTTTTCTCCTGTATCTCGTCAATACGGTCATATATACCTTCTTTCTCAAAAAAATAGAAATCATAGATATCTTTAGCATAGCGATGTGATTCGTTATCAGATGATTGGTAGGTATCTTTGTCATAGGCGCTGTTTTTTCTCCTTGGCTTCTGATCATGCTTTTTTTCTGAGCGTTGCGGCTTGGTTTTCTCAAAAGGTATCAAGAAGTGAAAGTTGGCTGAGACACAAGAGCTAATCTTTTGAAATACAATGATCATTTTTTGGAACAGATCATCTCTATGATCACTACCGTTATCCTTATGTGATATGCATTGTATACCTTCAGCTCGACGCAATCGGAACTCATGATATTGACGTTGCCCTTAGTCGCCTTTGGCGTCATCAGATATTATTACAATATATTTTTCCTTAAGAGATATCAGGAAAGCATAGAATCCATCGTTTTGCAGGATAAACGGATACTGTTCGATGGTCTGCTGTATGTCATAGCTGTCTGATTTATCCTATTTGTACAATAATATGAAGCCTCTCCTGTTCTGCTTAGATGAAGACCTTGATCTGCATCACGACGTTTCAAAACATATTCTGCATTTTGATACTTTTGCCAATGGCGAATATGTGGTAAAGCTACCCCAAACTCCTATCTATCAGAATGTCGTCTATATCTATAAGAAATTTTCTACTCAGACCTTGAATCAGGAGCTTGTTTCCCTGTTGTTTACGATTAGGACCATCGCGTATCAAAAACCCGCTAAAATCATCCTGCTGCTTCCGTATATGCCATACTCTAGGAAAGACAGGGAAGATGATGATCCTACGTGTTTCGATGGATTGACCTTTAAATTTCTATTGGAACAATTCCAGGCGTTGGGGGTCGATGAGATCGTTACGCTCGATATCCACAATCCTATCACCAAATATTTTTCAGATGTCAAAATCACCAATCTGAAACTTTTCGATTATCTTTCCGGTATTTTTAGTCCGTGAAATGTATTTATATCCCCTGATTATGGAAGCGCTAAAAATAATGCGATCCTTTCGTCGAAATATGCCTGTGAAAATATTATCGTCAATAAGATAAGGACTGGCAAGAATGCCACCACCTTCGGCTGATTGCTGTCCAATCAATGCGTCCATATGGATGACAAGGAAATCTATATCTATGACGATATCGTAGATACATGATGAACATTGTGCCATCTGCTCGATTATATCATTGAGAACATCAACTATAAGGCTATCAAGGTGGTGTTTTCTCATCCCATACTGTCTGGTGATGCGGTCAAAAAACTCAATGCATACAAGGACAAACGTGTTGTCTTTTTCACTACTGATTCTTACGGGAGCGAGTATGCGAAAATCTCACATTGCGAAGTGCTCCCTCTCCACGCCATTTATACATCATATTTTTGATAGGGTTTTAGCTTTTTTTCTCTGCTATCATGTCCATACTGATTACCTGATGACTAGGATATATAGGTTCTCATACTGCTGTCGTGTTCGCACAGGCGGGATATGACGTCGTTATCGTAGACAATCTATCCAATAGCGATATATCCGTGCTTGAAAAGATAGAACAGCTTGCAGGCAAGAGCGTGGCTTTTTATCAGCTCGACTTAAGAGATAAGGAATGATTGGAAAAAGTGTTTGCTGAGCATACCATTGACGGTGTCATCCATTTCGCTGCGAAAAAGGCCGTAGGGGAGAGCTGTCAGATGCCTTTTGCATATTACGACAATAACATTATCTGATCGCTTGCTCTTTTTGCTGTCATGGAAAAACATGCGGTCAAAAAAATTGTATTCTCTTCGAGCGCGACAGTGTATGATCCTAGCGGAACGCCGCCATTTGTAGAGACGGATCGCTTGGGTACTACGAATCCGTATGGTACCACTAAACTGGTCATGGAATATCTTCTCCAAGATATGGCGATGTACAAATGATTTGCTGTGATGTGTCTGAGATATTTCAATCCGATAGGAGCTCATCAAAGCTGATTGTTGGGAGAAAACCCAAACGGACTTCCAAATAATCTTCTGCCGTATATCTTCAAGGTCGCTACGGGCGAACTTCCTGCAGTTCAGGTATTCGGCAATGATTATCCTACTTCAGACGGTACGGGAATAAGGGATTATATCCATGTCATGGATTTGGCGGAAGCGCATATATATGCCTTTCAGGCGATAAAATGATGAAACGATAAAACGATAAAATGATGAATGTTTGATGTCTTTAATCTATGAACGGGGAAGGGGACTAGTGTTTTGGAAATGATTGATATGGTAAAAAGAGTTACGCAAAAAGATATTCCGTATGCCATCGTTGCGAGAAGATCATGAGATGTGGCGCTTAGTCTTGCCAATCCTTTCAAGGCCAATACGATCTTGTGACGACAAGCGACAAGAAGCGTAGAAGAAGCTGTCCGTGACGGATGGTATTTTATCCAACAGCTCAGTGCATGAAAAGAATAAAGATATTGCAGATCACTCCTTATTTCCCTCCGCATCTCTGATGAGTTGAGGTGGTTTCTCAGAATATCTCTAAATATCTCGCTAAATATCATGAGGTCGATGTCGTCAATATGACTTCGGATATCGGTCAGCCAAAAAGAGGATATCATGTCGATCATAAAGATGGATATGAAGTCGTCACGGTCCCGAGTTTCGATATTGTCCATCATTTCCCTTGCTTCAAATTCCGGGCTTCATGATTCTGGAAAGCTTTGCGCCATATAAAAAATCATAAGCCTGACATCATCCAGACGCATACCAGATTTTTTCTTCAGACGTTCTTTGGCGGGATTCTCGCTAAGATACGATGAATCAAACGAGTGCATGTGGAACATGGCAGCTGATACGTTACTGGCATCCCCTTGTTCAAAAAAATAGTCGCATGGATCTATGATCAGACTTTAGGAAGACTGGTATTCGGGTGCTGTAATAAGGTCGTTTCCATAAATAACGCAAACGTCGCTTTTATCTCTAGATTCACAAAAAAATCCAAGATATCCGTGATTTACAATGGTATTGATATCCCTACAGACATCCAAAAAGTCCCCGGTAGCGATATTGTCCGTATGACGTTTGTCGGTAGATTGAGCCCGCTCAAGGGTGTCGATATATTGATAGAGGCTTGCAAATCGCTCAAAGAGCAATGAGTACACAATCGGAAACTTGCTATCGTATGAGATGGGGAAATGAAACATGATCTTCATTCCATGATAGAAAAAACCCATTTATCTGAATATATTTCTTTGGCAGGTCCCAAGAACCATGATGAGATTATGCAACACATATTGCCTGCGACAGATATCCTAGTTAATCCTAGTCATCAAGAATGACTTCCTACGACGGTATTGGAAGGGTTGCTGTCTAGATGTGTGGTAGTCGCTACCGATGTTGGTGGAACCAAGGAAATATCAGACCATAAAGATCTAGTTTTGGTGAAGCCAGGAGAGGTAAAAGACTTGCAAAAAGGGTTGGAATATGCACTACAGAATCATAAAAAAATCAGTGGATTGTCGTATGCATCCGTGAAGGAAAAATTCGACTGGATAAGAAGCGTGGAAAAATATTATGGAGTGTATACATGCTTTATGTAGATTTTATATATTTATGATAAAGAATAATGATGAATTTTGTTAAAAAATTGTATAAATCTTTTTTATATTTTTTCTTTGAAGTTAGATGAAATATCTTTTTTAAGTTAAAATATTTTTTTGAAAAAACATTACAATTTTTTGTAACGGTAATTAATAGCTATCTTAAAAAACCAATAAAATATCCATTTTTTTTCAATAAGGATTATGTTATAGAGAATAGGTTGTGAAAATTTTTTATAAAGAGTCATAGTGATTATGATTATCCAATTTTACCTTATGTGGAGGATGATCATGATAAATTTATGGATATTTGAGAAAATAAAATATTTTTGGATATTTGATGACATGTTGGTACATATTCTATTAAAATTGCTCATTATAATAAAAAGAATAATGTTAAAATATTCTGTTTTGAACCACATCCTGAAACATATAAGGTCTTAAGCAAGAATATTCATTTAAATCATCTCGAAAATGCCATAGTATCGATAAATAAATGAGTCTTTTCAAAAACTACTAAAGTTAAATTTACAAATACAATTCCAAAAGATGCAGCTGTTTCTAAAATTATTGAAAATGATAGCTCTAGTGACGTCATAGAGATTGAGGTTGTAGCTATAGATGATTTTATACGTGAATATAATATAGATGTTAATGATATATGACTTATTAAAGTCGATGTAGAATGACTAGAACTTGAGGTTTTTGTGGGAATGAGTAAATTTCTTTCTAAGACAAAAGGCACAAAGATAGTATGTGAGATTTTAGATAAACCACAACAAGTCAAAGTCTTTAAATATTTAGAAGGATTTTGATTTAAGATAAAAAAAATAGATTCGTTTAATTTTTTGTTCTATAAATAGCTTTTATTCTTTTAGCTTTTATAAGATGATAAAATATAAACATCATCATGATAAAATTAAATTAGATATTGGGTGCGGTGATTATCCTATTGAATGATTTTTGGGTGTCGATAAAAGAAATATTAAAAATGCTACCTATATTGTTAATTTAGATAAGGAAAAATTGCCATTTAAAGATGAATCTGTGGATGAAATATATTCTTCTCATTTTTTGGAACATGTTCAGGATGTAGAAACGGTTTTTCTGGAATTTATTAGGGTTTTGAAAGTCTGAAGTACTATGAAAATAAAAGTTCCTTTCTATTCTTCTCCTGTTGCTTTTGATTCGTCACATAAAGCATTTTTCAATCCTTATGCTTTGAATTTTTTTGTAGAAGGTAGATGTACATTTGAACTAGCTCCTACATACCTACATTATACTTCTGAACCATATATAAGATTTAATTATTTTAGAAATTGGAAAGATATTATTTTTAAACCTTTTGAATTTTTTGCTAATCATTTTACAAAATTATATATTTTCTTTTTCGCTTTTATCATTCCTGCACATGAAATAGAATTTAATTTTATAAAAATTAAAAAATTTAAAGATATAACTGGTTATTAATGCACAAAAAAATTATCTATTTTAATCAAAAATCTCTTCATAGAGAGAGACAGGCAGATACTGCAAAATATGCAGCGGATTTTTTTGAGGTGATCTCTCCTTTGAAGAAAGAAGTAGATAATCTTAAGACGTTCAATAAGCCACCTTTTTATATGAGTATTGTTATCCGGATTGTCTCCAGATTGCCAATGGTCAATATAAGAAGACTCCCCAAGGTTTCAGAGACTGCTGATTATATCTATACTCGATGAGATATCCCGTTGTTTCCCAAAAAACCTTTTGTTGTAGAATTGGATAATCCGTATGTGCTGACATTCTACAACTATTTTGCTTTCAGATTATTTAAGCCCATCATAAGACGGTTTTTGAAATCCAAAAAATGTAAAAAAATCGTGTGTATATCCGAAGCTTGCAAGAAGACTTTTTTGGAGGAGATGTGATATAGCTTTGAACATAAGACAATGGTCCTTTATCCTAGAATGAGAGATGTTCTCATAAAAGAGAAAAGTGCACAAAAAGAGATTAAATTTTTGTTTGTATGATTTCATCCAAGATTAAAATGAGTGTATGAATTATTAGAAGCTTTTCATTCTGTAAAAAACAATCATATTACCTTAGAACTTATTTGATTCCAAGATGATGCTTTGAAAAACAAATATCATCAAGATAAGAGAATCAAGTTTTTGTGACAAGTCCCTAGAAATGAGATTCTGGATGCGTATCTTTCTTGATCGGATATTCTCTTGTTTCCTAGCTTTTTTGAATCTTTTGGTATAGTCGCTTTGGAAGCATTGTCACGCGGTTTGTGAATTATTACTACTAATGTTTTTGCCTTGCCTGAAGTCTGTATTGATTGATACAATGGTAGGATTATCAAAAATCCTTATGTAAAAGAAAACGAATTTGGATTCGTCGATATCACTAAAATTTCTATGCATGAATTCAGCAAAAGATATTTAATTGCAAATGGGCCTAATCCTATTATGATATCTAATCTTAAATATGCTATAGAAGAAGGTATAAAACATCATAAAACTCGAAAAAAGCGTTCTCAGGAATTATATAAAGAAAAATTCTGTCAGAAAGCTCGAGAAAAATCTTTTTTACATGTTTTTGAATAATATCTATGTGCGGAATATTGTGAGCGATATATAAAGATGCCATAAGCGATAAGATCGTGGGTGATTTTCGTGAAAATCTCAAAAAAATCGCTTCTAGATGACCTGATTATACCTGATTATACCAGGATTTATCATTGTTATTAGGACATACAAGGCTCTCTATCATAGATACTTCTGACGCTGCGCATCAGCCTTTTCAGAGAGGTGATTGCATCGTGATCTTCAATGGCGAGATCTATAATTTCCATGAGCTAAAAAAAGAGCTGCAAGATGCATGATATGAGTTTTCCACTACTTCCGATACTGAAGTCTTGGTGTACGCTTATCAGGAATGGTGAGAAAAATGCGTGGAGAGGTTTGATGGTATGCGAGCATTCGCTTTGTATGACAAACAGCATCATAAGCTATTCCTCTCTAGGGATAGGATAGGCGAAAAGCCGCTTGTCTATTATTATGATAAACAGAAATTTATTTTCTGATCTGAATTGAACCCTGTATTGGGATTATTGGACAAGGAGGAAATCTCTGTCAATCATGATGCGTTATCCAATTTTGATCTCTATAATTTTAGGCATATCCCTTCTCCGTATACCGTCTTCCAAAATATCTTCAAACTGCAGCCGTGATATTCTATGTCTTTGGATCTCCATGATTTCTCTCTCAAGAAACATAAATATCTCCATATAGAAAAGGTCGCTATCGATGAAGACCCTATCCAGCAATGTGACGCTTTGCTTTCTGAGGCTGTCCAGCAGACGTGTTTCGCTGATGTGCCTGTCGGTATTTTCCTTTCCGGAGGAGTGGATTCGTCGCTTATCGCTTCCATGATGAAACATAGAGATATCACTACCTATTCTTTATGATATGATGAACATGACGAGGAACTCAAGAGAGCGTCCAAAATAGCTAAACATCTTGGCTTGAAGAACAAACAGATATATTTTTGAGCGTATTTCAAAAAAACCGATTTTCTCGAGGCGCTCAAGCGTGTCATTAGGCATTATGGAGAACCTATAAATCTTATGCAGATAATCTATGCAGATCTTATCCTCAAGGAAATGAAAAAAGATGGGATTGTCGTCGCGGTTTGATGAAATGGCGCTGATGAGATGTTCTACGGATATGACGGTATGAACACCTTGGCTTTGATAAGCAAACTCAAGGATATCGTGAATATCGTGTGATGAAACATCCTATTTCCCAATAGAAAGATAAAGAATATGCTGTACAAAAAATCGCTATCAAAGAAAAAGTATATCAAAAAAGCTTATAGAAAATTCCACTACGATGCCATTCTGCAAGAGATCGCGTGAGAGATTCCATCGCATACACTCATAGATGTCTTTTCTCGATTGGGACTGAGGGTGGAAAATGAGCATTCTATCACTATCGTCAATGATGTCGCATGATCTATGAACAGCATGGAGCTTAGGACGCCATTTCTCAACAAAAAGATATTAGACTTCTCTTGCTCATTGCCTATAAAATATAAAATTAGGTCATATCGTGATAAAAAAGAGAATAAATACGTATTGAAAAAGGTCTTGGAAAGATATTTGCCGCACGAATTGGTCTATTTCCGTAAAATGGGATTCTGATACAACGTCAAATATGAAGATCTGATATTCAATGAAAAAAACAATCAAGAGATACAGAGATATTTCGCTGAAGTGCTTCCTAAACTATCGATCTATGATTGTGTTGAAGTGCAGACTATTTTTGATAAGTATTGCAAAGGCGAACATCAGTATTTCTGAGATGTGATCGCTATCTTGATAGTATGTGTACGATATGATGAATGCTTTAATGAGATAAAATAAACTACCACATGAAGAAAAGAATATACTTTCTGATAAATTCGTTGGAAGGATGATGAGCGGAAAGGGTCATCACCACTATCAGCGATAATCTCAATCAAAACTGTGATATCACTATCATTACTTTGAAAAACATAAATTTTTTTGATTTGCCAAGCCATGTACGCCATCTTCCCTTGTCCAATATCAAGAATAATCTTTTGATGTTTTTGTGTATCCCTTATTATGTATACAAGCTAAGGAAAATATTGAGAAAACATTCCTTTGATTGATGAATGAGCTCTTTGGAGATAGCAAACTTTGTGCATATCCTTGCCAACAAAAACGCTAAAATAGCATTTGAGACAAGCATATATTTCTTTACGGGCATCGTGTGATTCCTGCATAAGGCGCTTATTAGATGGTTATATCCCAAAGCGGCGTCCATAAAGGTAAATAGCGAGGAGAATAAATATTCCTTGGCTGATTATTTGCACATACCTGAGCGTAAAATACAGGTAATCTACAATCCCATAGATCTCAAAAAGATCGAAGAAAAGAAACATGAAGCTATCCCACAGGATCTATACGATGCTATGCAGTGAAAGAAGGTATTTATCACTACTGGAAGATTGATACCGTCAAAACATCATTCCAAAATCATATCTGCGCTCAAAATGGTGCACGATAAACTCGATAAGGATCGGATATTCCTGATTCTGAGTGATTGACCCCAAAGGAAAGTCTTGGAACAGCAAGTGTCTGATCTTTGATTGGAGAAACATATATATTTCTTGGGATTGCAAAAAAACGTATTCAAATATCTGTATGCTGCCGATTGATTCCTCTATGCTTCCGAGGTGGAATGATTCCCTAACGTGCTTATTGAAGCCATGGCATGCGACCTATTCATCCTTACTTCTCATTTCAAGACTTGAGCAGAGGAGTGCATATTGTGAACATACAAGAATAATGCAGCGGTCAAGATGACATATCCGTATTATGGGCCTAATGGAGTGTTGCTGGATTTGTCTCATTATGAAAAAGATTTTTTTGAGGCTTATAAGCATTTGCCTACCATCCAAAAACAAAAGAAGTGATTTGAGAAATTCGACATACAAAAGATTTGCACTCAGATTTTAGCGTTTATGTGTTAATATGAAAAAAAAACTTCCATTTATTACAATTATCACTCCTACATACAATCGTGCAGATCTTATTGAATCCGCTATTTTGTCTGTTATTAATCAAAGACGCGACATCCCTTTCGAATGGGAGATGATTATCGTGGATGATGGCTCTACCGACAATACCTCTGATATCGTAAACAAATATATCAAAAAACATCCTAAAAACATCCGTTATTT
>CAZJMP010000037.1:0-10724 GCA_964547365.1 uncultured Candidatus Peribacteria bacterium
TCTTCTTCTTTTTCTCATTCAAAAATGACGGAACATGCAGGGTCTATGATAAGTTCCATGAAAACGACGTGGATAGGGTAGAGGATGATTGGCCGTCCTAAGAAAATAGGAAGAACTATCATGCCTGCATATGGGATATGGACGCTTACGATATACGCCATCGCTTTCTTGAGATTATCGAAGATTTTTCTTCCCATTCTGACACCATGCACAATCGATGAGAAATCATCATCCAATAATACTATCGCTGATGACTCTCTTGCTACATCTGTTCCTCTTTGGCCCATAGCAACACCTATGTGTGCGGATTTTAGCGCTGGTGCGTCGTTGACGCCATCTCCTGTCATCGCTACGAAATGTCATTGTTTCTTCAAAAGATTGATGATAATTAGTTTCTCTTCTGGTGCCACTCTTGCAAGGATATTCGCTTTTGATATTTTTTTGAGGAGCTCTTTTTCTGCCAATTGTGTTAATTCTTCTCCTAAAATTACATATTCAGGATTCGCTAATCCTATCTCCTTGGCGATATGTTGTGCAGTCGTTGGATAATCTCCTGTAATCATAATCACTCTAATCCCTGCACGATAACATTCTTTGATAGCTTGAGGAACCGTTTCTCTGATGGGATCTATCCATCCTATGAGTCCAATGAATTCATAGGTTAAATCTTTCTGTGATTTCGGCAGCTTGTTTCCCTTGAATTTTGCCTTTGCTACCCCCAGCACTCTCAATCATTCTTTTGCCATACTCTCAAACTGCTGCATGATTATCTTTTTTTGTTTGCTTTCGATATTGCAAAGTTCGAGTATCGCTTCTGGAGCTCCTTTGCTTGCTATAGTCAGATGATCATTTTTTGGTTCTTTCCATGCATGTGAAAGGGCAAGCAGTTCTTTGGTGAGCGGGTATTCCTGGATTAGGGTGAAATCGTGAATGTGTTCAGGATCTATTTTTGGTCAGAGCTGCATCAATGCTTTTTCCATAGGATCAAATGGATCTTTTTTGCTCGCCAATATCCCGTACTCAATAAGCTTATGAAATGTCTCCGGGATTTCTTCTCCGTCCTTGATATCAAAGAATCTTCCTTCTGTATAGAGTCTTTTTACCGTCATTTTGTTCCATGTGATTGTTCCTGTTTTATCGCTACATAGTACAGTTGCTGCTCATAGTGTCTCTACCGCTGCCATCTTTCTGGTGAGTACATTTTTCTTGGACATCCTCCATGCACCGATAGCGAGGAATACCGTCAATACGATAGGAAATTCTTCGGGAAGAATACCCATCGCTAGTGTCAGTCAGGATAATAATCCTTGTATCCAGTCCTTATTGATGAATCCATACGCTAACACTATTGTTGTACATAGGATTACTGCTATGATAAAGGCTCCTATGACTATTTTTTTGACTTGTTTCTGGAGTGTTGTTTTTTCTGTAGTAATGTCTCCAAGCGCTTTTCCTATACGTCACATCTCTGTATTTGTCCCTATTGAAATGACTTTGACGACACATTGCCCTTGTACCATCATGGTTCAAGAAAACACGAATGGCTGATCGTCACCTCCTGCTCTGAAATGGGTATAATCTATTTTTTCTGAAGCTGATTTTCTTACCGGTACAGATTCTCCTGTGAGTAATGATTCATCTACACTACAATTTCTGCTTCGTAATATTGCACAATCTGCAGGTACTTTATCTCCTTCATTAAGGATGATGATATCATCCTTGACTACTTCTCTACCGGGAATCCTGATCTGTTCACCATCTCTGATAACCAAAGCTCTAGGGCTTGAAAGATCTTTTAATGCATCTATCGCTCTTTCGGTCTTATTTTCTTGATAAATGGATAATACTATAATAAAAACGATTGATGAAAGAAGAATGATCGCTTCCTGAGTATCTCATAGAAAAAGATATAACGTACCACAAGCTATAAGAAGCAAAAGCATGGGTTCTTGAATGACTTCCCAAACAATTTGCAGAAAATTCTTCTTCTTGGTCGAAGGCAATTCGTTGTATCCATCTCTGGCTAATCTATCTTTAACTTCTTTATGAGAAAGTCATTGCAATGTTTTTACTTCCTCTTCGGTCATCAAGGTCATGCTTTGTTTTTTTTGTATAAAAAATACATGTTTCTTTGGTATACTATTTTCTGACTAATTATCAAATAGTTCTTGCATTTGTGATATAAAACAGTTATATAATGATGTTCTTTATTTTCCTATTATCTTGCTCATGAAAAATATCAAGAATGCGGAAAATCTCAGAAAAGCATCTTGGATCCTTTTGGTTATCGGATGAATCAATCGAGGATTGCGAGGATTGTTCAATTTCGATATCATAAGACTTATCTTCGGATATGGTTTTTTCGCTCGCATCATCTATGTATTGGTGGGGCTCGCTACTGTCTATATCCTTATGAATCCTGAAAAAAAGACTCTTCATATGCCACTTAGAAAGTAATATATCATTAGCTATTTTTTTAGGCGCTATTTTTTCTCTATGTCTATACAGACTGATACTGTTCAGATCCATGATTCTCGAAAATCCGTTTTGGCTGATGAATTCGCTAAGCCATATTTCGCTCAGATCAAGGAATTCTTGGTGAAAGAAAAGGAACAATGACATATTATCTATCCTAAATGATCGGATATTTTCAATGCATTCAATCTGACTCTTTTCGATAAGGTCAGAGTCGTAATCCTGGGACAGGATCCGTATCATGGGGAGTGAGAAGCACATGGATTATGCTTTTCTGTACAAGATTGAGTGAGACAGCCACCGTCATTGAAAAATATTTTTAAGGAGTTGCAAGATGATGTATGAATCACTCCACCAGTGAGCTGAAATCTAACTAAACGAGCAGAGCAGTGAGTGTTCCTTTTGAACGCTAGTCTTACCGTGAGGAAAGATCAACCTAATTCACATAAAGATATAGGTCGGCATGATTTCACTGATGCAGTGATCAAAGCTATCTCAGATAAAAAAGAGTGAATGATCTTTTTGCTACGATGAGCATTCGCTCAAAAGAAGAAAGAACTTATAGACACAAGTAGACATATTGTCTTGGAAGCCCCGCATCCATCTCCATTTAGCGTACACAAGTGATTCTTTGGATGTAAGCATTTCTCCAAAGTCAATGAAATTTTGAAGAGCAAGTGACAACAAGAGATTAATCGGGATCTGAAATAAATTTAGAATTTAGTTCCGGCTGCAGGCTTCGCCAATAACGCCGGAATGACGAATTTAGAATTTAGAAAAATAGAATTGAGAATTGAGAATTGAGAGAACTTTTTATCTTTTGCTTGTTAGTATGAATCTTCCTGATAAAATATATATTATTGGGTGATTTGGGAGCGGAAAATCTTCTCTTGCTAAAAAGATAAGCAAAATAAAAAATATTCCGTATTTTGATTTGGATGATATCAGGTGGGTAAAAAAATATTCACACAAATTGTCTGATAGTGAAAGAAAAGATAAATTGATAGATATCCTTGCATGATATCACAAACGGATAATTGAGTGATGTGTTATTGATTGGGCTGATTCGTGCTATACATCGGCTGATCTTATTATTCTTCTAGAGATTCCTTGATACATTGCTGCTTGGAGGATAATGAAAAGATACATATCTCGTTTGTTGCATTGAAAACATGCTTGAACGCTTTTGTGAACACTCTCGCTTATGTATCGAGCATACATGTATTATCAGAAGCCAAAAGGAAAATATTCTTTTGATAGACATATTAAGGATTGTAAAAAGTACGCATGTAACTATATTGTCATCCGTGATGCTAAAGAGCTTTTATAGATAAATTTGTAATAATGTATACATTTAGATCAGACAAGATAATTATCTTAGATACGGAATATACCAGCCGAGAATGAGCGCTGAAAAGGAATTTTTCCGGTCCACATGAGTTTCCTGAAATTATCCAGATAGCTGCTATCTTGGTCGACACCAAGACGTTCGAAGAGCTTGACCGTTTTGTAGCTTTCGTCAAACCGCTGTACAATCCTACGCTTTCGGATTTTATCAAGGAACTTACCCATATCACGCAAGAGCAAGTCGATGGTGCAGAGGATTTTGTGACGGTCATCAAAAAATTCAAAGACCGGGCTTGAGATATTGATACCTATTCGTTCGGCAATGACGGATTGACTATAGCAGAGAATTGCGGATTGAATAAGATGGCTTTCCCTTTCAGGATAGGCATGTTCCAGGATGCAAGAGAGATCTTCCGAGCTTCAGGAATACCTGCAGAGCAGTATGTGAGTTCGACGATAAATAAATATTTTCAAATAGAGAATGAAGGCACCGGGCATAATGCCTTGGACGATGTGAGAAATATCATCAGGAGTTTGAAAAAACTCTATCTTGGATAGATATCTTGTCAAAAATTTCCTTGACAAACTTTGGGAGAAGAATAGTATGGCTTTTGAGATTGTACTATTTTTTTATTTAGGACTATGGATATGACTACATTGAAATTTGATTCGATAGCGACCAAAGCTCTGGAGACCATGGAAAATACAGATAAACATATTTTTCTTACGGGAAAGGCGGGAACAGGAAAGTCTACCTTGCTTATGCATTTTCTTGAAACTACTCAAAAAAACATAGTTCTTCTGGCTCCTACAGGAGTCGCTGCACTCAATATCTGATGAGCTACGCTTCATTCGTTTTTTGGATTTCCGCCGACTTTGACACTCAAAAAGGCTAAGCAAGAAGCTAAATTTCAGATAGGAAATCCAAAATTCACCGAGCTTGATGCTATCGTTATAGATGAAATCTCTATGGTGAGAGCTGATATGATGGATTGTATCCATGAATTTCTCAAGATAGTGAGATGATCTGCGTTGCCGTTTGGCGGAGTCCAGCTCATTATGATCTGAGATTTGTATCAGTTACCTCCGGTAGTGACGAAATTCGAAAAAGAATTTTTCCAAAAAGAATATCCGAGTCCGTATTTTTTCGATGCGAAGATCATGAAGAAGAAAACCTTTGCTATGGAGTTTATCGAACTCGAAAAAGTCTATCGTCAATCGGATCAGAAATTTATCGATATTCTGAATGCAATCAGGACAAAAACACTTACCGATAAACATCTGAATTTGCTCAATACTCGCGTGACTGAAGATATCGATATCGCTGATGGAATGGTCTATCTCGCAGGTACCAATGCTATCGTCGATACAATCAATCAGATGTATCTGGCTGATATAGATGTCCGTGCAGTCAACTTCAAAGCGACATCCAACGGTGAAATGCAAGGCAGACAGTTACCTGCAGATGCAAAACTTATTTTGAAGAAATGAGCGCAAGTGATGTTTGTCGCCAACGATCCTGATGGTCGTCGAGTTAATGGTACGCTTGGTAAAATCACCTTTCTCAAAAAAGATCGTGTTGTTGTTCAAATCTATGGAGGAGAAGAGGTAGAGGTGAAACCTCATACGTGGAGAGTCTCTCAATATGAATACAATCCGAGCAAAAAACGTCTGGATGTGTTTACCGTCGGTTCGTTTACTCAACTTCCGCTTACGCTCGCTCGAGCAGTGACGATTCATAAGAGCCAAGGAAAGACTTTTGATAAAGTCATTATCGATTTGAGTTCTGGAATATTCGCTCATGGACAATCCTATGTTGCGTTGAGTCGTTGTCGTACGCTTGAAGGCATACTGCTCACTACTCAGGTCAATCATAGCCATATCAGATTGGATTATTGTGTCGTTAGATTTGTCGCTGAAATGCGCTGTTCTAGACCTGAACTTTTGTTGTCTACGGAAAAAAAGGTTGCATTGTTCTCTCAAGTCATCGCTAAGAAATGATGTACCTATATGACCTATGTAAAATCTCAAGATACCAGTGTTCGTAGACTGTTTGAACCGTATGAAGTCGGTATGATGGAATATGAATGATCGAGTTTTTTGTGAGTCAAATGATACTGTCATACCCACAAAGGTGAAAGGGTATTTAGGGTAGACAGGATTTTGGAACTGGAAAAAGCGTAAAAAAATTATTGTTTTTGTTTTGTACATGTATACTATATTTGCATGATAGATTTGAAAACCGCACTCAAAACAACACCGAGATATATCAAAATTCTCACTGACGCTTGAATCACGTCCGTGAAGGATTTTCTGCAATATTTCCCGAGGGCGTATGAAGACAGATCTACGATTAGGAATTTAGACGAACTCATCTACAACGAGAAATGAATCACTGCCACCAAAGGAAAAATTGTGGAGAAGAAGATCTATATGAGGGGAGGCAGGAGAGTATATGAAATGAAATTCATCGACCCGGTAGGAAATACGGGATATATCACTATTTTCAATTCTGGGTTTATGGCGAGTAAATTACATGAAGAGAAACGATATATTATTGTCGGCAAACCCAATATCAAATATAGCAGGATCACGTTTTCGCATCCTGATGTCGTGGAGACGGAAGCACCGGAAGAGATAATTACGAATGACGAATGACCAATTACGAATGACGAATGATCAATTACGAATGATGAATGATCAATTACGAATGATGAATGATCAATTACGAATATTACTAAAGAAAATTACAATACGTGAAGGATATTTCCTATCTATTCGGAGCTGATGGGAATCAAGCCGGGATGGTTCGCTCAGAAGATGCGAAATCTGATGGACAAGGTTGACGACATTTTTCACGAGTACTTACCTAATGAATTGCTACAGAAATTCTGATTGATGGGGGTACAGGAGACGATTAAGGCAATGCATTATCCTGAGAGTTTCGACCAACAAAAACAAGCGAATCTGAGAATATTTTTTGACAGGCTGCTCAGAATTCAGCTCTATTCTCTTATGAATCGTAATGACTACCAACAAAATAATTCACAGACAGGTGGCGAGATTATCGATCGAACTATCGTCAAGGATATTCTTGCTACATTACCGTTTGAACTCACCACTGCACAAAAAAAAGTCATTAAACAGCTTACCGAAAATATTCATGAGCCTAAACCGATGCTGAGATTGCTACAAGGAGATGTAGGAAGCGGGAAAACGGTGGTTGCTGCTGCATCAGCGTATTATACGCATAAGAAATTCGGAGGGCAATCTGTTTTCTTGGCTCCGCTTGAAGTGTTGGCTAATCAACATTATAAGACTTTGGCAAAATTACTTATGCCATTGTGATTGAGGGTTGAATTACTTACTTGATCGGTTCCAAAGAGTCAAAAAGATAAAATTAAGCAAGATTTGGCTGAAGGAAGAATCCATACTTTGATAGGAACTCATGCAGTCATTCAAGAAGACGTGATGTTCAAACAATTACAGTTTGTTGTCATCGACGAACAGCATAAATTTTGAGTCAAACAAAGAGCATTCTTTAAAAAATTCTGAGCACCGCATATTTTGCAAATGAGTGCAACACCCATACCAAGGTCTATGGCATTAGCGTTCTTCTGAGAATTTGATGTGAGTGTTATCGACGAGATGCCGGTCGGAAGAAAACCGATCATTACAAAAGTCATTTCAGAGAAAGAATATATCAAACTTAAACCTTGGGTGCTTGATCATATCAATAAGGGTCAAAAAGTATTTATCGTCACTCCCTTGATTGAAGAATCCGAAAAGATGGAAGAATTGAAATCCGCTACCGTTGAATTTGAAGAAGCCAAAGCATTGTTTCCTGAACTGAAGGATAGGATATGACTTTTGCATGGTAAGATGAGCTCTAAGGAAAAAGATGAAGTAATGCAGAACTTCAAATCCGGTAAACTTTGTCTACTTGTGTCAACAACTGTTATAGAAGTGTGAGTTGATATCCCAGAAGCGACTATTATGGTGATTAAAAATGCTGAAAGGTTCTGATTGTCCCAGTTACATCAATTGAGGGGAAGAATAGGAAGGTCGGATATCCAATCCTATTGTTTTTTGGAAACGAAGAGTAAGTCATGAGACATAGGGAAAAGGTTGAAAGCAATGGAAGAAACTAATGATGGATTCAAACTTGCCGAATTGGATCTACAGAATCGTGGAGCAGGGCAGATCCTAGGTACGATGCAATCCGGTGAAAGCGATATTCCCCTGGAAATATTGTCAGATCTCAAATTTTTGGAAGATATCCAGGAAGGAGCAAAACGATTGTTGGAAAAATATCCCAAACTCGAGTGATTACCTGGACTTAAGAGATATCTGGAAGAAAAAATGGGAGATGTTCTAGCATAAAAAAATGAGCTGAATATCAGCCCACTGTCTTTTTGATGCTTCGTGATATCATGAAGCTTTTTTAATTTTTTTTAGATATTCGGCATCATATTCATTTGTGCCGGGAGGCATGGTAGTGGGAAGGGACGCATCCCAGACTATTTTCTTCTCGTGATTGTAGATTCTCAAGAATGAATATATGTCTGATCGTATTTCCTCTCCTTTTTTGATTAATTCATCCTTATTTTTTGATCTTCCCATCGCTGTAGCGTTGTCCATATAAGGACCATTGGCTATGAGGACAAATTCTCCTTCCTCTGGAATTTCGTTGTATGTCCATATACCTGCTAATCCATCGAATTCTCTTCTGTTCTCTTTTGTTTTCATATAGTTCTGTATTTGTTTTTTTATGTGTATAAAAATCTAAGGTAAAATCAATGATTTCCTATTTCTATATTTTTGGGCTTTTCATTGAAATCCATCCCTGTTTTCATATATTTGGGAGGCAATGTTTTATTTGATATTTTTTTCGTACTATGAAAAAGTGATTCCGATTTGTATTATTCTTTGTGCTACTTGTCTCTTGAGCTCTTCAAGTCTACAAAACCATGAGCGTACAAGGCGATGTCATAGAAGTTGTGCGCGATACCAAAGAAGTCCCGCTGAACGATTTTTTGAAACAATATAAAGATTGAGTATTTACTAAAGTTACCCTTGAGGATGAAACTTCGCTCAAGTGATATGAATATCTTGAGACGGGAAATTCTGTCTCTTTCATGACGGTAAGAAAGAATTTGGTAGAGCAATATATGAATGTCTTTGAGACAAAAAAACCTCTAGGGACTTCATTGAGCGATCTGTGAATTTCCATGACGTGAGCTGTTATTGTTGATGTGAAATTCAATGAAGCGTCTCGATGGTCAAAATTATTGTCTGAAGTCTGACCTTTGCTATTGTTTTTCGTAATCTTCATCCTTGTCTTGAAATTCGCTATGCCTAAGGGATGATGAGCATTCCCTTTTAGTGTAAAAGCAGGTAAACTCAATAATTCCAAAACTATCAAGACAAAGTTTACCGATGTGGCTGGTATGGAAGAAGTGAAGATGGAACTCTCTGAAATGGTAGATTATCTTAAGAATCCAGCAAAATATCATAAGGTTTGAGCGAGACATCCTAAGGGAGTTTTGTTGTATGGACAACCAGGTTCGGGAAAGACTTTGCTTGCAAGAGCAGTGGCTGGAGAATCGAATGTTCCATTCTTCTCTGTTTCCGGTTCTGAGTTTATGGAAATGCTCGTAGGTATGTGAGCGGCTAAAGTGAGAGAACTTTTCGGGAAAGCGAAAGCGGTCGGCAGAGCTATTATCTTTATCGATGAGATCGATGCTATAGGAAAGAAAAGAGGTGTAGGATATACATGAGGGCATCAAGAACAAGAACAGACTTTGAATCAAATCCTGACTGAAATGGATGGATTTGACAATACAACACAGATCATCGTGATCGCTGCTACCAATAGGCCTGATATTTTGGATCCTGCATTGCTTAGAGCAGGAAGATTCGATAGAAAAGTGTATGTTTCCGAACCTACTCATGAAGAGAGAACACTCATCTTCAAGTATTATTTGAAATGAAAAAGAGTGGATAAATCAGTAAATGTAACTTCTTTGGCTAAAAGAACCAGTGGATTGGTGGGTGCTGATATCGAGAATATCGTCAATGAGGCTGCGCTCAAGGAAGCTAAGGAAAATAGGAATATTCTTGAACAGAATGATTTTGAATATGCTTTGGAAAAAGTGATCATGGGTCCTGAGAAAAAAGTGAAATCCATGAAAGAAAACGAAAAAAAGATCATAGCATTCCATGAGTTAGGACATGCGGTGACGTCGCATATGCTTCCCAATGCTGATCCTGTGGAGAAAATATCTATCGTTCGTAGATGACATGCACTTGGAGTGACGTGGATTATGCCTAACGAAGATATGTATCTCAATTCAAAGGCAAAATTTCTGGACGAAGTCGTATCCTTGCTTTGAGGAAGAGCTGCTGAAGAGGTATTCTTTGGTGCGGACAATATTACGACAGGTGCATCCAACGATTTTGAAAAAGCTACTGAAATCATCACCAATATGATTGTAAAATACGGTATGGATAAGGAACTTTGACCGGTGTCGTATTATGATAAGAATCAACAGGATTATCCTGGATTCAAGACCTATAGCGAAAAAACGGCACAGATCATCGATGAAAAAGTGAAGAAATATATCGCTGACTGTTATGAGCAATCCAAAAAGCTTATCGTACAGCACAAAGGATTGATAGAGGAGCTTTCTGCGGTACTTCTGGATAAAGAATATCTTACGAAGGAGGAATTCGAGTCCATGATCGCTGATTTTAGTAAGCCAAAAGCTCAAAACAAAAAGCTTAAAGCTTAAACCTGTCTAGATATTTATTGCTTTATACTTTGTACTCAAATATGGCAAAACATGCGTATGTACTCGATCGATACACCAATAAGAACGTTCTCATCAAAAATGTCGAGG
>CAZJMP010000038.1:0-10522 GCA_964547365.1 uncultured Candidatus Peribacteria bacterium
ACAACTATCACTATTATGTTCTATCCTGAATTTTTTACGATAAAAATGATTGTTGCACATATCATTTATGCCTAAATTAATCAAATCATCAAAAAATCTAAGATACCATGTTTTCTTTTTTACTGACAATGTTTTGTTTCCTTCACGATCAAGTGCCATACCATTGATTTCTCTGTCTGTATTACTTTGTGGCGTCCACACTTTCACTTTTTTGAGGTTTATTCTCCGTCCGTCATTTCCTATAATTTTCATAACCATTTCCTCAATATCGCTGATGCGTCGATTTGATCGTTTGATATTTTGTTTGAACGTATTGAATGTTCCTACAGCAGATTCTCTATCCTCTCTGCCTATATAGATATTTGTAACAAGACCCAACTTCATTTTCTCTACCATATCTTTAAGATATAAGAATTCATATCTATCTGTAAGAATAAATGTATCATTCGCAAAATCATCAAGCATCGCAGAAAATTTTTCTTTATATATTTTTTTCGCTTGATCATACGTCTCTAGATTTTCTCTATAGATTTGCGTCTTATCTTTTTGCGATCATTTTTTCTTCTGGTGTCATTGTTGAAAATCGTCGTAATCAAGCCTTTTTGTATAGTTCTCCATTTTTTCTTTGAGAACATCCATGGTGGTGAAATGAGGAAAGCTGATGGTCATATCATCAGCATATCTGGAATATACGATATGCGATCATGAGAGTTCAGGAATTTTTCTTTCTATCGCCGTATCAAATTCTGACATAACGATATTCTGTATTTGGTTGCTGGTACTCGCTCATTGTGGAAGCTGATCTTGAGAGACACAGAGATGGGTCACTGCTCTCACAAAAAGATCTTTTTGTTCATCGGTCTCTATCAAGGGACATCGAAATTTCAGTGGTTTAGTCATTGCTCACTGTAACTTTTTATATACTCTATGCGTAGTGATAGAAGGATAAGAATCCTTTATATCTAATGTAATGAGGTAAGGGTTATTTCTGTGAATCTCGACGTTTTTGTCGACGGAATCTCATGCTTTCCCTCCTGTTGCAGCCAGAGAGACTGGAATGTAAGAAAGACGTTCCTTCAGCACTTCCTGGACTTTCTTGAGTTTATCGTAAGCGACTCTTATCGGTCTCGTCTTGGATCCAATCTTCTGATGTCTTACACTGTATCCGTATGAGAGATATTCATCCGCTTCACTCCTTTTTTCGAAAATATCTAAAAGATCCTCTTTCGTACATCCGCAGAAGCGAGCAAGGCTATGGAGTACAACATTCCCTTCCTGAGAAAGCTCTTTCACAAGATTATCCGGCAATATACATCATTTTTCCATTTTCACAATTATTATAAATATTATATTTACTTATAACAATTTGTATTTTTATTACAACATTTAATTTTCAAAAAAAATCCTTATAGCCCGATAAGCTACAAGGATTTTATTTACCAACCCATAACCGGCTAGAGTTTTTTTGCCCATGAGGTAAACTTTTTTATCGATTCATCATTTTTTCAGGTAATTTCAGTTTTTTTTTCTTCACTTTCATCCTGTTCACCATAAAGAAAAGATACATTTAATAAAAAGACAAAAGACTCCAACTCTCTATATTTTTTCATCTCTTATTCACGATCAAAAAAAGGACGCCGTAAACAACGACGCCCCATATTACAATACATTACCATTACAGCACATTAGCTGCTATTTCTGCAAGTTCACTACGTTCGCCCTTTTCAAGTTTGATATGAGCGAAAAGCGGTTGGCCTACCATTTTGAATACCACGTACGATAATCCATTGGATCGTGAATCCAAATACGGAGTATCGATCTGTCCAGCATCACCGCAAAGGATAATCTTGGTATTTTCCCCTGCACGAGTCACGATAGTCTTCATTTCATGAGGAGTCAAGTTCTGTGTTTCATCGATAATGAACACAATATTATTCAAACTTCGTCCGCGGATCGCTGCCAAAGGCTGAATCTTGAGTTTTCCTTCCTCTATCAAAACGGAAACAAAATCGTCCTTGATCTCCGGTTCTGCTTTCTGAACACTCTTTTTCTTCTTTTGTTTTGCTTCAGGTTTTACATCTACAGGGTTTCCTTTTTTACCTCTGTGCAAACTCTTGATCAGATCAAGATTGTCATACAACCCCTGCATAAACGGAGCAACTTTTTCTTTCAGATCTCCCGGCAATGCACCGATATCCTTATTACTCAAAGGTACGGTTGCTGCTGCAAGCACCAACATATCGCATTTCCCCTGCTTGAGTAAATGAAGACCTACAGCTATCGCAAGCAACGTCTTACCGGTGCCAGCTATGCCGAACAAGGAAATGAGCTTGATATCATCCTGTAACATAAGGTTGATAGCAAAGGTTTGCTCCGCATTTCTTGGAGTGATTCCAGATATTGACTGCATCTTTTCCACGCGATACATTTTTTTCATTGTCGGATTCAATCGCGCCAATACACTACGATTACCATCGTTCAGAATAAAGCACATGTTGGGTTGCTTATCTTCCGGAAGGAGTTTCATATACTCCTCTGTCAATTCTACACCTTTCTCGATGTTTTCTTTATACAGATCGGAAATCAATCCAGAAAGATTTTCATTTTTAACATCTTTTTTTCCGGTGTAGAGTTCATCAACATTAGCTACTTTGTCATTTTCATAATCCTGAGCTTCCAGATTAATCCCTTCTGCTTTCAATCGGAGGTTTATGTCCTTGGTCACCAAGATAACTTTTTTATCCTGATTTTTGTCTATCACATGACAGACGGCGCTGAGAATACGATGGTCGCTTTTTTCCTCGTGAAAAATGTCTTTTATGCGACTATGGAGTTTTCTCGGAAAGGTTTTGATATGGATTTTTCCCATATTATCACCCAACGAAACTCCACCATTGAATAATGCAGACACCTCTTTCTTCTCTTTGCTTTTACCGCCTTTCCCGGTATTGATTACCTGTGTGATACGAACCTTGCGAAACTCATCAAGTTGACGATGAAATTCACGGACATTGAATCCTCTTGCATCACTGTGCTTCTTGTAGGTATCAAGTTCCTCCAATACGGTCATCGGAATGACCACATCATGTTCCTGGAACTTATGGATACATGTATGATCATGCATAATCACGTTCGTATCCAAAACGAATATTTTTTTTTCTTTTGCCATATGCTTTAGGTTTTGTTTTTAATTACCATATACATTACTTACAAAAAAACAATATCATTTTCTTGTAAATAAACTTTTTGGTAAATACAAAAATACAGTTGATTTTTTACCTATTATCACTATAAGAAGCCCCGCAACGACATGGGTGAGTAGCTCAATTGGTTAGAGCAGGTCCCTCTTAAGGACAAGGTTCGGGGTTCGATTCCCCGCTCGCCTAAAGGAAATTAAGATCTGATGAAAGTCGGATTTTTTTGTTTGAAAACTTTCTCGCTTTAATTATAGTATTTTCATAAATTCGTAATTCATAATTTTTTAATTGTATGTACATCATGGTACAATTCGATTCTCTCAAGATATTGGATGCGCATATCGCGCTTCTGCAAAAAAGGATCAAGGACCCGCATACACTCTTCCTCGTCGGAGGCTGTATCAGAGATCTTCTTTTGGGGATCGAGAAAAAACCGATCGACGTTGATTTTACCATGAGCGGTGATCCGAAAAAATTGGATAAACTCATCGACAAAAAATGAATGTCCTACTTCATGACAGAAAAATTTGGCACGATGACCTTGATCAAAGATCCAGTAAAGTACGAACTTACACCATTGAGGACAGAAGGTAAATACGATGATTTCAGGCATCCGGGAGAAATAGAACGAAGCAATGATCTCTTACTGGATTCCAATAGGAGGGATTTCACTATCAACTGTATCTATTATACGAATACGAAACGAACACAGGAACATGAAAAACATATTGCGAAAAAAAATATCCACAATTATTCTGACGACGACACGTTCATCCAGAGATTGAACGACCAGGGATATATTCTCATCAAGGACTTGAATCTCTTGATACTCCAAGACCATAAGCATATTTCCAAGCTTTTCAAAGGAGGATTTTTCCACGACGACCATCTCGTAGAGATGCTGAAATCAGCAACTATTTTCGCAACAAAGAAAACATCACCGAAGCATACAGTATTGAAAATACTTATCGATCCACATAAGGGAATCCAGGATCTTATCCACAAAAGACTGAGAGCTGTCGGCGATCCGGACAAAAGATTCAATGAAGATGCGTTGAGAATCATCAGAGCGATCAGGTTTGTGAATGTAATAAACGAAAAGCTCAAATTGAATGATAAAATGATAAAATGATGAAATGATAAAATCATGCTTTTTGATTTTGATAAAGCGACGCGGAATAGCGTCAAAAAGAATCATGGACTCGTAAAAAACGTAGCAAAAGAAAGAATCAAGGATGAAATGATGAAAGCATTCACCGTCGGCGATCCATTCTGTTTCGTCGCATTGCTCGATGAAGCGAGACTATTGCAGCATCTTTTCCCTGCATTGCATGAAACGAAACATATCGAACAGCCCGTCAGATATCATCCATTCGATGTCTATACGCATACGCTTTTGACCTTGCGTGAATTACAAAGCATCAACAAAAATCCACTCGTGAGATTCGCGATGCTCTACCACGATGTCGGCAAGGTCGATCAATTCGGTGCATACAAAGATAATCTCAGCAAAGAAGAGATCAGAGAAATCTTAGCTGGTCCACTGAATCATAGAAGAAGTTCACCAGAATATGCAAAGAAGGATTTCAAATCACTCGGGTTCTCCAGCAAAGAGATCACGGAAATCTGTCGATATATCGCTCATCATCACACGCCAGAGGAAATGATTTTTGCCAAAGAAGAAAATAGGGAGAAAAAAGTGAGAAGCTTTTTTAGCGAAGCAGGCTACGAAAGAGCTATGAACATTCTTGATATCACGATGGCCGATAGATTGGGACAATACAATCCGCTACAGAATAGTTCTGATATTTCCGATGTAGACGAAATCAGAAAAATCCTGAAGAAACTTCAGAAGCAAGAAGGACAATTCACGATGAAGAACCTCGCTATCGACGGAGCATATATCATGAAAGAATTGAAACTCCCTGCATGACCTACTATCGGAAAATTATTGAAAAAGACCCTTGAGTGGGTCATGACCGATATCAAAGCAAGAAATGAGAAGAAGCAGATATTGGGATTTTTGAAGATACAACTCAAGCACCTGAAATAACAAACGTCATTGCGAGGAGTGAAACGACGAAGCAATCTGCATTAGGATTGTTTCATTTCATTTGCGATGATAATTTTACGATAATTTCCACACTTTATAGGTCACATTTTCTCTTGGTGTCTGTATCCCTTCGGCGATGTAACGACGGAATCGGCTACGCTGTTTTTTCGCTAATTGATGCGTAGTGATCTTGATACGCTCCTCCATCTCTTTTTGATCATATTTCCCATCAAGATATTCTACGACTTCCTTGTAACCAATTCCTTGCATGGATTGCATATGTTTGGTATATCATTTTGCTAAGAGTCATTTCACTTCATCGACTAATCCTCCTGCGATCATCTCTTTGATCCTTGTATTGATTCTTTTATTGGTATCCTCTTTTTCACGTCGAAGTCCGAGCATTAATAATGGCCGTTGTGGTGGCTGGGAGATGAAAGTATCGGTTTTCTTTTTTCCGCTTTTGTAGAAAATCTCTAATGCACGAACGATGTATCTGGTAGATTTCGGATGGAGTTTCGCAGCTTCTTCCGGGTCGAGTTTCATCAATTCTTTGTGCAAAATTCACGGTTCTTGCTCTTCCTTGGCAAAAAGTTCTTCTCTCAATTTCATATCCGGTTCGATATCCGGCATAGAAAAATTTTTGTACACCGTATCGATATAGAGTCATGTTCACCCAACGATCATCGGAAGTTTTCCTCTTTTCTGGATCTCCGGAATGATCTTGTAGACGTCGTTTTTTCGTTGTCATGACGTGTAGGTCTGATCGGGATCAACGATATTGATCTGATAATGAGGGATACGTTGAAGAATGTCAGAAGGGATTTTATCTGTTCAAATATCCATATATCTGAAAATTTGTCTGCTATCCGCAGAAATCACTTCTTCATCAAAAAATTCAGAAAGCAAAACAGAAAGTTTACTCTTACCTGTAGCGGTCGCTCATCGGATAATAACTACCCCATCGGGATGCTTTTCGCGAAAGGACTCGATTTCGTCCTTGGCCTCCTGTAAAATATCTCCTACTTCCATATTTTATGACTAGTGAATAACTAAAAACGAAAAACTAAAAGTGAATGAACTGTCTATTTATAAACTATAGTGATATACAATAGTCCATAATGTAGCAATTCCTACACTTTTCACTTTTCACTATTCACTATTAGTTATTTATATTTGTCGGGATTGAAAAACGGCATGGTCGAGCATCATTTGGTCTCACACATCAATTTACCGACCCTTCGATTGTCACCTTTCTTGATCAACGTCGTGGATCGTTCTTCAGTGAATTTCTGCTGATTGTTTGCTAACATGTATTCTACGGTATATTCGAAATTCTTGATATTTGGATTGGTAGATGTCGTAGGCACTTCCTGGATATTGGTCACGACGATCTTTGGCGCGATGATTGAATCCATGAAATTAGTCAATCGTCTTTTGCTATAATAGGTTTTGAAAACATTGGATTCTTCTAAACGAGCATCGGTCAACGTATACACCATATCCATGTTCACGGTATTCAATGCCTGATAGAAATCCACAATCAATTGCTGTTCTGCACTCAGATTCTGAATTGTAGGCTGCATCGTTTCCTGTGTCTGAGGATTTTCTACGACAACCTTTACCTCTTCTTCCGGAATAGCGTCAGGAGTAGTATAGTCGACATTGCCGGTTTCGACATTTGTTATCTCTGCCATCTCTTCTCGCGTCAGATCTGCAGGATTCTTATCTTTTATGAACGTGAAATACAACGATACGACAAATAGGAGGAACGAAAGCAAGAACAAAAGCAATATGATGAGGTCCTTTTTCTTGGATTCATCTACGGATTTTGCGACAAACGAAGTGATTTCTGGTGTCACCTGAGGTGTTGGAGCTACTCTATCCTTATGATCTTTTCTTGGTCTTCCTGGTCATGATTTTATTTTCGTTTTCGGCTTTTTGGAGACGAATTCTTTTTTCGGTCTTCCTGGAGTTTTCTTTTTTTGTTTTACCATAGTATGAAACTAAAAGACTAAAGACTATTGAAGGATTGAAACATTGATTCTCCATATTTCCATTTTCCATTTTTCCATTCTGTCATTCCGGCATTAAGTATTGCAGCCGGAACCTTTTTCCATATTTCCGTTTCTCTTATTCGTTTATCATTTTTTATGGAAAAGTAAAGACACTAAGCCGGATTACTCAATTTTTTACACTTTTATTATATAAATTCAAGTTGATTTTGGTTGTCAAAATAACTAAATTGCTCGTACTCATTTGCAAATCAGCTCATTTTGGTGTATAATTTGACTACTATAGAACTAATTTTGAATGTTGAATTTTGAATGTTGAATGTAGGATTTGTTAATATAAACTATCGTAGTATCACAATAGTGAATAAGAAAACATTTCTTTCATTAAACATTAAGCATTAAACATTAAGCATTTATTTTGTAATCAAATCTTATGACATTAATCCCAAGCGTCATCGAAAAAGTGAAATGAGGTGAAAGAGCCTATGATATCTATTCTAGATTGCTTGAAGATAGGATCATCTTCGTCGGAGAACCGGTCCAAGCAGGGATGGTGAATAGCATCGTAGCTCAGTTATTGTTTTTGGAAAAGAAAGATCCTGACAAAGACATCATCATGTATATCAATACTCCAGGCGGAGAAGTCTATTCTGGAATGGCTATCTACGACGTCATGCAATATGTCAAATGCGATGTATGCACGGTCTGCGTAGGATTGGCGGCTTCCATGGGATCAGTGATTCTGGCAGGAGGAACGAAAGGCAAGAGATTCGCACTCCCGCACAGCAAGGTCATGATCCATCAGCCATTGGGTGGTGCAGAAGGACAAGCGACCGATATCGTTATCCAGGCAGAAGAGATCTTGAAGATCAAGAATATGTTTATCGATCTGGTAACAAAACATACCGGACAAAAGAGAGATCAAGTCGAAAAAGATATGGAAAGAAATAAGCGAATGACTGCCGAAGAAGCTATGAAATATGGCATCATCGACAAGATCATCAAATAAGTTCTTCTTAGCATTTACATAGAAAAAGCTCCGTTCATTCGGGGCTTTTTTATAATATACCCTGTATTTCGCATATCTTTTTACAAGCAGAAAAAACTATTTCATGAATTCCAATGGTCTCTCTTTTTTGCCTGCTTCCATAAACAGAGGTTTTCTTTTTTTGTGCATATAATATGCTTGTTCTAAAGTGTTTATCTCGTCCATGATGCGATTTTTGATGAGCAAAATATTTTCATCATTGATAAACGGCTTCACATCAAAGAGAAACGATTCTATCTGTTCTAGCTTATCTGCCGCCTCTATAGGCATCCCTATGATATTTTTTACCGCTTGCTCCAATTCCACTATTCCTTCTCCTTTTTTTACCTGTTCCTGATTGAATCTTCTACGGATAGTATGAAATTCAGTATACAACGCCTGTTTTTTTTGTTTAAGTTCTTTTTCTATCGCATAGTATTGCTGCATCGCAAAAGATAAACTTTTGGTATTCAATATATTTAGGCATTCATCTTTGGAGAAGTCTACCCTTGAGATATGTTTTTCTACCACATCAATGAATTTTTGTTGCGTGTGTATCTGTCCGAGTTGGTTTCCATATCAGCCTTTATTGAACAATCGAGTATATAATTCTTCCTCATGCGCATTGGTCAATTCCGGATGTTTCTTTCTGATGTTTCAGATCCAAACAGCTATTCTCTTGATGATAGCATTTTCATCGGTATTGTTTATGAACATATCCAATAGCTGTATCGTCATTCCATCAGGATTGAGATATGAATACGCATTTACTCTGGATCGATTGCTTTTTTCGCATTTTCTTCCAAACTCTTCTATAAATTTCTTGTCTTTCCCTAATTTCCTGAACGATCTATATATCTCTGCTCTTTCGGTATCGGTCTCTATCGTCGCCAACGCATTGCTCGTCAATGCTATGAATTTTGCATCTTCGAAATTTACATCATCCATAATCAAAGCAGGGATGTGCGTAAAATCATACTGATGTTGTTCAAAGAATTTCTTCACCTGTGCATGATCCTTGTACTGTGTAGACAATCTCCTGAAAGCCTCATACCTCGAATGTCAGCTCAGAATATACAATTTTTGATCCTTTTCATCCTTTCGCAATACCAAAGGGTTGAAAATCCTTAGATCGAATTTTCCGTCCAAAACTGCATTCACTATATTATCGACACTATGTTCGCTATATTCTTTTTTTCTATTCTGAAAATTTTCAAGATCGTGAAAAATATGATCCAACGGAACTTTTCTAGGTGCGTATCTTATATCTAGCGAGAGTCACAACGCATCAACGATTTCATGGCTTTTGTTGACATCATGTAGGGTAACGATCGTTTTTTTGCCTGCCTCTCACAACGTCCCCACTCCTTCCATACTCCATTAGTTTTTACTAAAAAAAGTATGTATATAGTATACTCATGATGTATGGTTTTGTCAATTTTTATATCGCTTGCAATCTCTTTATCACTCTTTCTTTTCCCATCACTTTCATGACGGAATAGAGGTCCGGCGTCTGTTTTGCGCAGCAGAGCTGGATACGGAGAAACATAGCTAAATCTCAGACTTTACCTATATATCCACCCTCCTTGAATTCTGCATTATTACCGGCGAAACCATATGCTTTTCCAATCTCTTTCAACTGAGCAAACCGTTCATCCAAAGACATCGTAAGATCAAATTTCGTAATATACTCATCGACAAATTTTTTCATCAGATCATTGTCGGCGATTACATTTCCCTCTTTCAATGTTGTGATATTTCCACGTAATCTCTCCCATTCATCGTCAAAGAAAAACATCAACTGATTCTCCACATCCGCATAAGTCACGAATCTTTTCGGATCTTTTTCGGTATGTCTTTCGATATGTATCGCGGCTTTGACATACTCTAGATCGGATTCCATACGTTTCGCAAGTTCCGGTTTGTATTTCTTCGCTCGAGCTAAACTCTGGTCATAGAGTTCATCAGTCGAAATCCTTGATAAATAATTATTATTCACACTTTGTAATTTCACCAAATCGAATAACGCACCTGATTTTGGCATCTGTTCAAGCTTGATCTCAAAATCGAGATAGCTCTTGTCTGGGTTAGCTATCTGCCATTCTTCGAATCCAGGATCTACGATTGTCAGGAGATATTCGATAATACCTTGGGGTGCATATCCGTTCTCAAAAAAGAATCAGATATCTGCTTCTGGGTCATGTCTTTTGGAAAGTTTTCTTTTGTTTCC
>CAZJMP010000039.1:0-10480 GCA_964547365.1 uncultured Candidatus Peribacteria bacterium
ATCGTAAGATTTTTGAAGACGGTACGTATACGAGCTGGATTTTTTGTTATCATAGACTTATTCACAAAAGCCATTTACACTATTTGGTAATAAATATTTTCTTTGATATAAGAGAGTAACATAAGTATATCCGTTCTTTCCATAAATACAAAAAACCTAGCCGTTTCGGACTAGATTTACTTGCTATTTTTACTATTTATGACATAATTTTAATGAATGATAAATGGCCTATCGGCCGATAAATATCCTTCGGATGATAAAATGATAAACAATTTTTATTGCGAAGTATTTATCGTGCGAAGCACTTTTATCGCGTAGCTTTTATCGTCCGCCTAGGCGGACTTTTATCGCGAATCTGCCGAAGGCGGAGGAGCTAAATAAATATGTCTCTCGGTTTAGCACCGTCTTGTGGTCCGATAATGCCTCTCTCTTCCAAGATATCCATAATCCTCGCTGCACGTGCGAATCCTACGCCGAGCTTTCTCTGCAACAACGTCGCTGAAGCCTTTCTCGTCTGTGAAATGACTTGGATCGCTTGTTCTACCAACGCATCGTCATCATCTCCTCCACCAGAGAACAATTGCGCTCACGCCTCTAATTTATTTTCCAATAACGATACGATCTCTTGATTGTAAATATCTTCTTCTGTCAATCCGCCCATATATTTTGTCTTGAGCGTCATGACGACTTTTTCTATCTCTTCCGTAGAAACGAATGGCGCTTGGATTCTTGTAGGCGCTTTGGTCGAAGGGTCCATATAGAGCATATCTCATTTTCCAAGCAAGGTCTCCGCTCATTTTCTTCCCAAGATCGTTCTACTATCTATTTCCGATACGGTACCAAACGCTATTCTTGTCGGCATATTCGCTTTGATCAGACCGGTGATGACATCGACGGATGGCCTTTGCGTAGCAATGATAAGATGGATACCTACCGCTCTCGCTTTGGCTGATATATGCGTAATGCATGCTTCCACATCTCTCTTTGCTTTGGAAAGCATCATGGACGCTAATTCATCTACGACGAATACAATACGGAACATTTTTTCTGCTGGTCATTTTCTATTGTACTCATCTATATTTTTCACTCTCGCTTCTCTCAATACTCCGTATCTCCTCTCCATCTCATGTTCTGTTCGCTTCAATAGTTTCAAAGCTTTCTCAGGCTCGAAGACTATCGGCGCCAGCAAGTAAGGAAGTCCTGCGTACAATTCCAATTCCACCTGTTTCGGATCAACCATCAGGAATTTGAGTTCAGAAGGTGTATTTTGATGCATCAAAGAAAGGATGAAATCATTCACGCCGACGGATTTTCCGGAACCGGTCGCTCATGCTACGAGCAAATGCGGCATAGAATCTATTGTTTTGATGATGATAGTACCGTCAATCGCTTTTCCGAGCGCGAGATTATTATCGGACTTTTTCATCTCGTTGATAAACTCCGTCGTCCCAAAAACATCTCCGAGACGTACCATTAGCGGCTTCGGATTTGGCAATTGGATACCGACACAATCCGTACCTGGAATAGGCGCAACTATTCTCACAGACTTGGATTTGAGTGATAAGGAAATATCATTGGAGAGACTTTCGATCGTAGACAGTCTGATTCCTTCATCCGGTTTGATCCTGATTTGCACGATGGAAGGCCCGATATCGAATCATTCGATCATGATCGGCACATTGAATTCCATCAATTTATTCTGCAATGCTTTGGCTTTTTCCATCAGAAACGTTTCATCGATAGTTATCGTTTGATCTGGACTTGTCTCAAGAATAGTAGCATTGAATGTCGGTTTCTCAGCAGAGAAATTTATGGTCGGCCTGATTTTTTTCTCTTTCGCTTTTTCTTTTTCTTCGATCTTGCGTTCAAGTTTATCCTTGATCAACGACTTGATGAGCGAACGGGAAACCGGCTGTCAGAAATTCGGCTTTCCCACCTTCGTGGACAATTCCTCTTCCTCTTCTTCCTCTTCTTCTACCTTCGACCTTCTACCTTCTACTTTTTTCTTAGGTGCTTTGTCGATCTGTAAATTTATCTTAGGCAATGAAAAATTGAACGAATACAATATCCGTGCGATAGCGAGAATCAGCAAGATGATGATGAATGCTTTGGTTGCAATCGCTTTGTGACCGAACATCACTTGCAGCACCGCGATCACAGGCCAGGAGATATATCATCATAGTTTTTCATATCTTGTTACGTCACCGTCGATGATAGGGAAATTTATCACCGCAGAAATGATGACCATTATCACCATAAACTGCCTAAGCACTAATTTCATCAAATATCCTTTTGCCATGATGATGATTCCCACAAAAAAACATAAGGCAAAAAAGACATAGAGTCACACTTCACCGAACACTATGCTGGCATATGTTTTTAGAAACATAAGTACCGGAGAACCTTCAGCAAAATACAACGAAAAGAAAAACAATGACCCCAATACCGTCATACTTATTCCTAGTCTGTATTTATTTAGGATTACACTCTTTTTTCTTCTAGACAAAACCCAATATTAGCGATAAAAACGATATACATATACTGTATAATGATATACGTTCAAGGTATGTTTTTATGTAAGTTTTTCAATGCGAAGTACCGGTTGAAGAGAATACTCCCGAAGTTACGACTATAGTACGTATTGACATTTATATTTAAATATTTACATTAAGCAGGTTTTATTTTTCACGTCAATAATGAGACAGCTTAAAATCACCAAATCTATCACCCAACGCGAGAGTCAATCAGTAGATAAGTATCTAGCGGAAATTGCTCGCGAAGAGCTTATCACCGCTGAAGAAGAGGTAAACCTCGCACAAAGAATAAGGCTTGGAGACTCAGCAGCTTTGGAAAAACTCACCAAAGCTAATTTAAGGTTTGTCGTATCCGTAGCTAAACAATATCAAAACAAATGAGTTCCTCTTCCTGATTTGATCAATGACGGGAATATTTGACTCATCAAAGCAGCACAAAGATTTGACGAAACGAGAGGATTCAAATTCATCTCCTATGCTGTCCGACGGATCAGACAATCCATTCTCCAAGCTTTAGCAGAGCAGTCTAGGATTGTCAGATTACCGCTCAATAAATTCGACCAAGTCAATAAGGTAGGGAAAACAGCATCCCAACTCGAACAAATCTACGACAGAGAACCCACCGCACAAGAAATAGCAGACGCTCTAAAACGAACGGAAAATACCGTACAAGAAGCTCTTGGAGCGCAAGCAACAAGAATAACTTCTCTCGATAAGCCCATAAATGATGGAGATCACAGCGCAGGCACATTGGTGGATCTTATAGAAAGCAATGAATTTGATGGACCCGACACTCATCTCAACCAAGAATCCTTACAGATAGAAATAGCTAGAGCACTTACTATACTCACCCCAAGAGAAACACTTGTTGTGAAATATTTTTTTGGTTTGAATCCAAAATTTCCGCAAGGGCTCACAATCGAGGAAATAGGCCAAAAATTAGATCTTACGAGAGAAAGAGTCAGGCAAATCAAAGAAAAGGCGATCAGAAAATTAAAAAAATTTAAAGAATTAAAACATCTCAAACAGTATCGCTAAATTGTACGTTTTTTTATTGAAAGCCATGGGGTTTTGTATACTATTAAGCTCCTTTATTTTTATGCCAAAAAAATCATGCAATGCAAACAGTGTACGAATAAAACATCATGTCCATGTACCTACGAATGATGTGAAAATCATGGCAAATGCTGCGATTGCATCGCCTATCATCGTAAAAATAATGAGCTCCCTGCCTGCTATTTCACCGCAGAAGAAGAGAAAACCTATGACAGAAGTATTGCTTACTACAACAAACACCATAAGTAATTTAGTATTTATCATCATATCATGGAACTCAAAGACATCGGAAAAAAACGGCAACAGAAACGGACAGAGACTAACCTCTACAACGTAGTGGAAGATCCTAATAAACCAAAATATTATATTCTGGATATGTTTCCGTATCCGTCTGGTTCCGCGTTGCACGTAGGACATCCGAAGGGATTCATCGCTACCGACGCCATCGCCAGAAAAAAAATGCTTGAAGGATTCAATGTCTTGCATCCGATGGGATTCGATACTTTTGGACTCGGAACTGAACAATATGCTATCGATCACAAGATGAAGCCGCAAGTAGTCTCTGAACAGAATATCGCGAAATTCGTCGAACAGCTAAAAAGTTTTTGAACCACTTATGATTGGAATAGATCAGTCAATACTGCCGATCCGAAATATTTCAAACGGACACAGCGAGTCTTCTTGCAGATGTATAATCATTATTACGACGAGAAGTTAAAAAAAGCGATGCCTATCGCTTCGCTCAAATTGAAAATTGAAAATGGAGAATTGAAAATTAATGAGGATATTGATAGCTATTTGAATTCACAACGTCTCGCGTATGTAGATTATAAACCTATCAATCGATGTCCGAAATGTATGACGGGATTGGCAAATGAAGATCTCGATGATGGAAAGTGTGAACGTTGCGGAAGTCCGGTAGAACAGAAACCGATGAAGCAATGGGTATTGAGAATAACCAAATACGCAGAAAGATTGCTTGAATGATTGGATACCCTAAACCGAGAAGAATCCATGAAAGACCTCGAAAGAAATCGGATAGGAAAAAGCGAAGGAACGGACTTTAGAATGTACATTTCGACCCCGAATTCTGAGGGGGAGAAATCTCCTACGTCAAAGGAGGATTTCTCGTCTAGCGACTCGAAATGACAACTTTCCTTTGACGTCTACACGACTCGTGTCGATACCGTTTTCGGTATGTCGTTCGTAGCGATAGCTCCAGAGCATCCATTAGTCGACAAGATAACCACCAGTGAATGTAAAGCAGACGTCGAAAAATATAAGGAAGCAGCGAAGCACAAGACACAACTCGAAAGGACGGAATTACAGAAAGAGAAGACCGGAGTCTTCTGTGGAGCGTATGCGATCAACCCGTTCAATGGACAGAAAGTCCCTGTCTTCGTAGCAGATTATGTGTTGGCGAATTATGGGACATGAGTCGTAATGGCGGTGCCAGCGCATGACGAAAGGGATTTTGATTTCGCGAATAAATACAAGTTGTCAATTACCAATTCTATCTTACCAAAAGACAAGAATTTTGCAGACTATGATAAAGTAGTAACCTCTGAAATATGTTATACAGACAAATGAATAGTGAACAACTCCGAAGCATTCAGCGGATTGGAAAGTGATGAAGCGATCAAAAAAATGCAAGCATGGTTAACAGAAAAATGAATCGGCGGAGTCAAAGTGAATTATAAGATGCAAGACCGAGTATTCAGCAGACAGAGATATCGAGGTGAACCGTTTCCTATCTTGCGAGATGAAGACGGAAATATTGTTGCACTTGATGAAAAAGATCTCCCGATCGAGTTGCCGGATGTGGAAAATTATGCACCGACGGGAACCGAAGAAGGACCGCTCGCAGCGATCACCGATCGGGTGAATGTCACCAAAGATGGAAAGCAATATAAGCGTGAAACCAATACGATGCCAGGTCGAGCAGGCAGCTCGCGATACCGGCTCAGATATATGGATCCAAAGAATGATGAAGCATTGGTTGGCAAAGATAAAGAAGCGTATCGAGGCAATGTCGATGTCTATGTCGGAGGTGCAGAACACGTAACTAGGCATATGATCTACGGAAGATTCTGGCAAAACTTCTTGTATGATATCGGCGTAGTTACCAAATCCGAACCATTCCAAGAATATCATTATGTCGGACTCATCATGGGAGAAGACGGCAGGAAAATGAGCAAGAGATGGTGAAATGTCGTCAATCCAGATGATATCGTCGCCGAGTTCTGAACTGATGCATTGAGAACATATGAAATGTTTATGGGACCCTTTGATCAATCTATTGCACGGAGTACAAATGGAATAAAAGGTGTTAAAAAATTCCTCGAGAAAGTCATCGCATTGAAAGATAAGCTGACAGCAAACGAAGAAGCGAATGAGATAAAGATACTCCTCAATCAAAGCATCAAAAAACTGACGGAAGATATCGACGGATTCAGATTCAATACTGCAATTTCTCAGCTCATGATACTCGTCAACCATTTGACGGAAATGAAGGAAATCACGAAAAAAACATTCGAAGATTTAGTCGTTCTCGTCTCACCGTTTGCACCGCATCTCGCAGAGGAATTACGGGAGCAGTTAGGTAATGAATACTCTGTTTTCACGAAAGCGACTCGACCGAAATATGATGAGAAATGCTTGGTTGCAGATACAGTAACCATCGGTGTACAAATAAATGGAAAGATGAGAGGCACTATATGTATCAGCAAAGATGCAGAAGAAAAAGATGCCATGGACGCAGCCAAATCAGATGAAAAAATAAAATCTCGGATTACAGCAGAGCCAAAAAAGGTCATCTATGTGAAAGGTAAGATTTTAAATATTGTAATGTAACATTATCGCTTAAGGTTTAAGGCTTATGGCTTAAGGCTGTAATATAGCTAATAAGCAAATTTATGCCTTGTGCCAAAGTTTTAATTAGTAATTAGTCAATATGCCGATGATACTAGAGAATCTTGATGTACGAAAAAGAGCTGTTAATCTTGCAAAAGACATAAGAAAACTCTGTAGAGAAAATTCGCATCTTAAAAATGACTTTGGCATGAGGGATCAGATACAAAGAGCATCAACAAGCATTGCAAGTAATATAGCAGAATGAAACGACAGACATTCCGATAAAGAATTTATTAGATATCTTGTTATAGCTAGAGGAAGTGCAAGTGAATTAAAAACACAATTATACATAATAGAAAATGATATTTCAAAAGATGTTTTTACAAAGCTATTACAAGAAATAGTTGGTATACATAAAATGCTTAATAGTTTTATAAAAACACTTAATAAATAAACGGCCTTGTGCCTTGTGCTTTATGCTTTATGCTAATATAATGATTAATACAGGAAAATGAACCGTAGTGATTACGTGAGGTTCAAGTGGAATAGGTGCAGGGTTTGCTAGAGAATTCGCAGAGCAAGGATATAATCTCTTGCTCGTCTCAAAAGACAAGACACAAATGGCCACATTCGTAAAATATTTGAAAGTGTTGTTTCCGGTAGAGATTACGAGCATGATCATAGATCTCTCCAAACCTGCTCAATTAGTCCAGCTGGAAGAGGAAATTTCCAAGATCAACGATCTAGAGATATTGATCAATTGCGCTGGATACGGAATCAATAAAGAATTCCTTAATGAACACATCCAAAAACGAGAAGATATGGTTAATGTCCATGATATAGCAGCTATGAGGCTTAGCTATCAAGCGCTCAAGATCATGAAAAAAAGGAAGCACGGATCCATCATCCATGTTTCTTCATTAGCTTCATTGCTTGCCATCGGAAACAATCCGGTGTATGCAGCAAGCAAGATCTTCTTGAATAGTTTCTCTGAAAATCTTCATCGGATCTATAAGGATTACAATATTTATACTCAATCCCTCTGCCCTGGATTCACCGATACAAATTTCGCGAAATCAGGAGGATTTTCTTTCAAAGGAAAATCTATGAGCGTAGAAAAAGTGGTGAAAGCCAGCATTTCCTGTATGAAAAAACAGAAACTTATCTGCATTCCATGACGAAAGAATAAGCTCATCCTTACTGCCTACCATCTCTTTCCAAGATCACGATCCCACAAAATATTCAAACGATTAGCTCACTAAACATTTCATTTCCGTCGGCCATCTACGAGAGCTATCCATTCTTCACTCCTTGTTTATCATGTCGCAGATATCTTGTGAAAAAAAATTTATAAGCCGAGAAATTTGGCAAAGAGGGTGACCGTAAAACAAAAAGATTTATTTACCAAACATTCTATGAAACTCAGAGGACTATGAAGCAATATCCGAAAATATTTTCTTGTGCTATTCACGGCAAGAAGGAATTTCATCCCTATTTTGAGCATATACTTTTTGACGTTGCCAAACAGCACTGCACAACAGATAGGTATGTACACTGCTGCCGGATACGTTATGGGACTTATTTTTCAGATACCTGCTGGCTATCGATGAGATAAACGGGGAAACAAAACTACATTGGTCATTTCCAAACTATGCCTCCTTGTTTCAAGTCTCTGCTATGTCATAGGAGGGAATTTCCGGTTTTTCATGGTCGGAGCTATATTCAATTCATTAGGTGGTGATGCTTTTGCTACCGGCAATGCTTCAGCGTTTCTTCATGACACCCTCAGTGCACAAGGCAGAGCCGATCGTTTCAAAAAAATATCATCCTCCATCAGATGATGGGTATCGTTGGTAAGCGTATTTTTTATCATTGCTTTGCCCTTTTTCACTTCTATCAGCATGAAGTTTCCCTTCATCATCTGACTAGGTATCGACATCATATGACTTATCGTCGCTTTGAGTCTTTTTCCCGTAAGATCACCAAATCACGCACAACACAACATCACTATCAAAAATATCATAACTACCATCAAGAAGACAAAAAAAACGTGATTCTATTCTCTTGCGCTTTTTGCTGCCATCATATGAGCGTTTCTTATGGCGGACGGAGTATATAGAACACCGTATCTTCAAGAGTTATGATATCCTATAGCGTTCATAGGATTCGTCATGGGATGATCCAGATTGGTACGATTTCTCGTAGGTCAGTATGCCCATAAGTTAGAAAAAATACTACCGCTCAAGCAACTTATGTTTGTAGAGATATTCCTTTTTGTAGCATATTATATATCAGCATCTTATCTGACCAACCCGTATCTCATATGAATCATTTTCTCTCTCGTGATAGGATATTTCCGATGAAGAAGCGAAATCTATACCGACTACCTCATTAAGCTTCTTCCTGAACCGCAATATAAATCCACTATGCTTTCCCTGAAATCACGAATCAGTGGAATCATTCAGTCTCTGCTCGTATTTTGCATAGGATTCGTCATGACCAGATCATATTCGACAGGTTTTCTGATTCTAGGAATATCACTATTCGTGGTATTGGGCATAACATACGGTTTATTCCTTAGAGAAACAAAAAATATTTCTCTCAAAACCCCTTGATTATCATAAAGGCAATTTATATAGTTCATACTCGTTATACTACGGAAAGCTGGCAGAGTGGTCGATCGCGCACCCTTGGAAAGGGTGTGTACTGCAAGGTACCGGGGGTTCGAATCCCCCGCTTTCCGAATTTTTAATCGGATAAAAATCGTGATGAACATTCTCTATGTCTGCACAGGAAACATCTTCCGTAGTATGTCTGCAGAATATCTCACCAAAAAATATATCCAAGAACATACTATAGAAAACATCCTCGTACGTTCTGCTGGTACAAAAGCTCGCCCAGAAGAGCCATTTCCACGGACATTGGAGAGACTCAGCTATTACTGATGCGATGCATCTGCACATCAGCAGACAAAAATCAATCCAGAGCTTTTAGCGCAGCAAGACATCATCATCTGTATGGCCGAATATCATAGACAAATTGTTCGTGATTTATGATTTGATGCAGTGTTGTTCAATGAGATCGCTTACGGAAAATCAGAAGACGTATTAGATGATACGGAATATATGAATCAATATGGCCCGGATTTTGATATCGTAACATACATGCATACCATTATCGATTACATCCATGAAGCAGTACCGTTCATCATCAACAATATCACAAAATAATTGTTTCATAAATAAAAACCGCAGCATAATCGCCGCGGTTTTTTATTGTTTTTTTATCTGCCCATCTTACCTTGCAAAAGGTAATTTACAATCCAATATCACAAAGAATAAATATCCATATCCCGTTATGTGAGCGTGTTCGATGCCAAAGGATCGAAGGCATAACAGACTTTATCAATGAATATTTCACATATCATACAGCGGGTAATGCTTACCGATGCATCGTTTGTAATGCAGCGGTTGATATGTGTTACGTGTCATCCCGATACTATAATCCAGAGGATATGATGGATGATGGGCCATGCCATTGGTTCATCAGGACCCATATCTTATGATCAAGTCATCAAGATCGTATGCGGAGACAAAGCCGCATATCAGCACCTTCTCGCGACCGTGAAGCCCAGAGACTAAACACAGGAATCGGCGGTTAACTCGATTGCCTATGCCAGAACTATGCTGAACATGACCTATTTCTAAGCCATGGAGATCTTTACGCCGGCATCATATATCAAGGACGAACCCTAATATAGAGGAAGACGGTGGGAATATATAGTTTGATGCGAAAGCCAGTAGCTTCACAGATCAAGCCTTGCTATCTCCTGAGAGAGAGTAGGATACGGTAGCTGTAGAGAGATTCACAGATATATATCATATCAACGAGTGATATGCGTACACATCAGGAGGGAGGATCGCTCTCCCGAAAGAAGTGAACACGAAGCTCATTTCTACATTTCGCTACATCTGGTGGAAGCCAGATGTCCCATGGAGAAAAACCATTCTTCTCCACCAGCCAGCTACAATAGTGCA
>CAZJMP010000040.1:0-5068 GCA_964547365.1 uncultured Candidatus Peribacteria bacterium
CTAGAAAGCAAAGAAGCTACAGCCTTGCCGACCACCAAAGAGCCAGGAAGTCAGGGATGCGTAGTCACACTGATAAAATCGGCATCTTTTATGGCGTCCAATCATATATTTTTGAGCACTTCGATGATTTTGTCGGAATGAAGTCTAGAAGCGATTTCAGGCACGACACCTCCATATTGCTGATGATCTTGGATCTGGGAATATGCCAAAAGCGAATCTACAGAAAAAACATCGTCTTCAAAACGAACAATACCCACAGAAGTATCATCGCAACTAGTCTCTATAGCTAACGTTTTTATCATAGAATACATAAAAATATATAAATAGCTTTGAGCTTTTAACTAGTACAAAAATTTGCTTTTTTTAGAGTTTTGGAATATAATCATACTATAGCAATATCATTTATAATGTAAAGAAAAATATGAAAAACGTGAAAAGCATTAAAGGGGGAAAATTAGCGTCATCAAGAGATTACGACTATTTGAACGACAGGATCAGATCTGGATGATCTACATATTCCGAAATAAAGGAAAAAAGGGAAGAGATCAAAAAAAGTATAGAGAATAAAATCCCAGAGGAGCAAACAGAGAATATCAAAAAATTCAAAAAAGTACTGTTCAGAGCACTCAAGGATGGATTGGATAGTAGTGTCATCTCAAACAAATATTTGTTTGAATTGATGAAAGACGTCATCCAAAAAAAACAGCTCTACGATGGTCTCTACAAAGTAGATGTCGTCAAAAAGACCAAAGATGGAATCATATGCAAAATATATTCAGGGAACTATCAAACAGATATAGAGATAAATAATGCACAAATCATGGCAAAAAAATCGAAGGAAGATAAGTTAGAGGAACTATTCACCATGACAAAAAAATTCAGAAACGAAAAGGGAGAATTAGTATCCAAGAAAAGACAGGGAAAACCGGAAGATTTCCTTGAAGAGATCCAATACAAGGATAGTGTCATCATTGATATACAGAAAGGACATATAAGAAAAGTAGATCCAGACAACATCATAGATGAAATCAAAGCATACATCAAAAAAGACGACAATGAAAAGATAAAAGCAAAAAAAATCCATACAGCAATGTGATTCTTGAATGATTCAAGAGACAGAATGTCTTCGGAATATATCACAGAATTTTTCAAATGAGTGAGAGAAAAGCAGAAAAAACGGCAAGGAAAGGGAAAAGAGGAAGTCACCAAAGAACAATTTGCAGAAGTACTCAAGAGATTCATCAACAAAGAAAAAGCGTATGTTCACAGAGGAAGCGACATAGATAAATCAGCGTTGCAATTCCTGCTCAAGAAATTAGGTATCAAAGATGATAAGATATTTCACGAGATAGTGCATAGCGAAGTGGATACTATCGATGAAGGACTCTTTTTTGATGTAGGAGGAACCGTCAACGGAATAAAAAGTATGGACAAAGTGGTAGGAATGAAAAAATGAGGCATACCGATGAAAAAGACCAAAACCATCATCAGCGAACATAGCGATGGCTCCGATGAAGCGTTATTGAATAATAGGACCTGTTCCACGACACATATGATCTTCAGGATAGCGACACAATTATGAATGATACACAAAGAAGACTTACCGCAGATGGAAAGATTCATGTATTTCGTCAATGCCGTAGATAGCATGGACTATCAGATCAGCAGTATCGATTATCCAAACAATTATCAGACACTGTTCGGATTATACCGCAAAATGGATATCGCGGATATCTATGAATATTTCAAAAATCCTGCACATAGCGGATTCGAAAAATTATCACCTGAGTATATGAATCGTATCAAAATCAAAAACGAAAATAGTACAACTTCAACACTTAAAGAGTTTTCGGAAGGGCATCACCAAAGAATAGAGAAAAACATGGAAAGCTTTACAAAGCTGCAACAAGAAAAGAAAGAATTCACGTTTAAAAGTCAAAAGTATATCGTGGATTTGAAAGGAGAGATAGAAGACGGAGCACAGACAGCGTGATATTACGGATACGGATATTTCACGATAGGACAAGAAAGAGGAAATATCTACATGTACAATCCCAAAAAGCTACCGTTCATGATCGAAGGATTCCCTACCGACGGACATTTTCTTATCATAAATAATCCAGCAAAAGAGAATATCGAGCCTATCTTAGAAAAGTTTGTATGTGACGATGAAATCAAAAAGGGAATACTAGAAAAAATAGAAGAAAGATACCGCAAAAAAAACGCTCATAAAATTGTAGAGGAAAGAAAGGAGAATTTACTGAAACCTATCGAGAAAAAAGACCTGAAAGAAGGTAAATCATATACAGCGGTCATCAACAACATCACCAACAAAATAATCTACGTCTATCTGGATAATGAAGGAAAGATAAGAGGAATGATAAGATTTGAAAACAAAGAGGACGTAAAAAAGTTCAACAAATGAGATCTGATACAGCTACGCATCAAAGAAATCAAAACCGATGAAGAGAATCCTTTCATTATCGGAACACATATACCTACGAAATAGGAGAAGAAGAAAGATCATCAGCACCGGTCAATCATTTGGCTATCTTTTTGATGACAGGAAGAGAAATATAAACGATGATAAGATTGAGTACAATAGCTACGATAAAGAACCGCAACATCGTTATCGTTCGGAAATACGTAATTGCATATCCTACCGCAGACAAAATCAGCAACAACGCCAGCAATTTCCGTGTAATTTTCCATGAAATAATAGGTTGAACCTGTTTTCTACGACCAACTCGAATAGCGCCAAGCATAAAGATCAATTCTATAGAAAGCTGCGTGATAGCGCCGCCGAATAATCAGTAGGTAGGAATCATCCATATTCCTAACGGAATACCGACCAACACTCAGATCAAGTTGATAGGCAGCAACACATTCTGTTTTTCTACTGCGACGAAGAGATAATTATATACTTGTTTGATGAAACTTCGCAAAAGGACTATTCACAAAAAAGGAAGCACCTGATTGGATCATCGATCGGCCAAAGATGCAAAACTTCAAAGAAACGCTTTACCGGAAACGACAAGGATGATCTGATCAGCGAAAAGCCGGAAATTCACGGCAATAATTCATCAGATGAAAAACATGAGCAAAAGGAGATTGCCGATGCTTTTACGCTTTTCGAGCAATGAATAACTTGATATCTTATGGAGCAATGAATTACCAAGTGCTGAAGGGATGATCAATAAAATCTCTATCAACGAAAGAGACAAAGCCCATGTTCACGAATAATCATGTCCTCACGAAGTCGGAAAAAACCGTCCAAGAAACAAGAGCACAATCAACGTATGGAAACTACTGAGATAATAGGAAACTCCATATTGCCGATTACGTTTGATGATATCCTTGGTAAATTTTCGATCGAATTGTATCTTCAAAGGAAGCAATTTATTGGCACTGATATGGATTTGGACATTCTGTCCTATAGAGCTCGCAACGACAGAAAACATAATGCAACAGAAAGCGATGAGAGAAACCGTTGTCCCATCAAACGTCACATCCTTGAAAATAAAGAATACTACAGGGATCAAGATAGCAATCTGCGAAAGTCTAGCAACGATCAAAGATCGGCTCAATTGATCCATTCTTCGGAATATTTGCAGCGGAAGCTGTTGGATTCACGCATACATGAAACTAGCGGAAAAAATCATACCAAACGGCAATCATCGGACAAGATACGGATTAGAAGTGTACGCAGGAAGCAAATACGCTACTACAATGGCGACAATATACACTACAGACATGATGATCAATCTCGTACCCACGAATTTTCCGTATTCGGATTTCAATTCCTTATGTTCAGGATCTTTATTTTGATCCTTGATAGCTCATAAACGTTTGACAGCTAAGACATACAATCCCAGATCAGCCAATGCTGTCCAAATGGCGAAATATTTCAATATCGTTGAATAATCTCCATATCTCAATGGTCCGAGATACGGCGTCATGATCTTGATCGTCAAAAATCAAAATAAAGCGCTGATGATCCTTCCCATCAGCTGCCATGCCGCGTCTTTTATTACTAATCTATGTGATGAAGTCATTGTTTGGTATCAAATGATGAAGCAAAGATTATAATTTCATTTTCCTAGAGAATCTTTCAAGCGCCGTTTGATTGTAATTGCCGAGCATAGGTAAATATGCGTCTAATTCATTGACGAAAGCGCTGATATGCTCTACAGAATCATCAAACGTATGGATCATATGTCATTTTTGGGTAAGTAAGACTATATTTTTGACTTCCTGAGTCTTGGAATGAATCTCCAATACATAACCAACGAAAGTATTCCAAGGATACACTTTATTTCCTATGACGAGCTGATTTGGTTGGATGGTCATTTTCACTATCTGACTATTGATGGTAGAATAATAGAAATATCATCACAAAAGAAAAAAAATCAAGACACCGCCAACAATATTACTATTGAGAATAGAAAGCAAAAATACGCTAGCTACGATAACAGCAAATACCAGATATCGAGTTTTCCTCCTTGAAAATTTCTCTCCATTGTAGACGAGAACGCTCATCAAGATAGAATAAAGGATAAAATTGCATAGAGTGTAATGGCTTTGAATGGATATTCAAGCGGAAATATTCTGCAATAGTCGTTTCGAGCACAGCGAGAAACCCACGCTAAGCGAGCAAAATAGACTCTATATGTTTCCGCGACAATTCCTCCAACCTTTTCTTTTTCAACGATTCTGGAAGAACAAAAGATATATCTGACTTTTTTTTGATCATCGTTTGGATTGCACCCAACGTTTTCCTGCTGAACGGCGCAAACAATTCCAAAAACTCGACCAATCTTTCAAAACTAATCGGTAATTCGTAATTCTTAATTGTTAATTGAATAAGGCAGCTCTTGACTTTCGGAGCGGGTTTGAAACACTTGGCAGGGACTCATTTCAAGTACATGACGTCATACGCGTAATTGAGCAATCGTCGTAAATATGATTTTTTTTTGGCATCGCTTCTAAGCTTTTGACCTACTTCATCCTGCACCATGAATACTCCCCCGGCAAAATCTTGTTGGCCATATCAGAAGAACTTCCTGAG
>CAZJMP010000040.1:5168-8976 GCA_964547365.1 uncultured Candidatus Peribacteria bacterium
GGTCCTATTTCGATCAACGCGTCACATCACCATTCGTTATACAGAGAAAACACTTTGTCAGCGATGTAGCTTCTGACTTTTACGTCAATGAGAAAATTCTGTCATAGATATGTTCACATAACGACTACAATACACATTTTGCACCCGGGTGCAATTTAAAAACAAGCAATAAAAAAAACTTCCGGATAAACCGGAAGTTAAATTATGGAGTAATTTTTATTTTACCACCATCTCTTTTTGGTGTTTAATGAGAAAAAAAGTTACACGACGAGCAATTTCATCAAGCTCCTCCTTAGGAAAATCTTTGATGCCAAAAATTTTTTTTGTACGTTTTTCCAGAAGATCAACATCCTGATTGAGCATAACCAGAGTTTTCCAAGAGGTCTGATTCGCAAACACCTTAATTTTTTTAGCATCGACGTGATGCTGAAGAACAAGAATAAGATGTTGTCCTGCATAACTCAAATCATGAAGTTCGAGCTTCGGAGTCTTTGATGTTTGTTCAGCAGAAACATGAATCGCGACATCTGATTGCGTTGAGTGATCTTTTTTTCTTTTTTTCCCTAATGAAAACGGGAAGAATTTCTTTGTTTTTTGTGAGTCAGTTGGTACCATAAATGTGTTTTTGGTTTACAATTTTGTTTTTTGGTGAAATTGCTTTTAAGGAAAAAAATACAAAAGTCAAGATAAGTAAAACAAGAATTGACTTTGATATAAAAATACATAACTGTAATAGTACACAAATAAAAAAACTTTTCTTATGAAAAAAGTTTTTAGAAACATGATGCTTCTCTTTGTAATAACATCTCTGACCCTGGGATGCGAAAAAGAGTACATCATTGCTGTCCCTGATGACAGTACAAACACCAACCAAATCCCGAATGGGAACAATGGACAAAATGGTAGTACCGATACTAGTGGAACCGATACTACAGGAACAAATGGCAGCAATGAGGACACTACAGAAGACAATCAAGTAAGTCCTCCGCCTGATGCTGCATGGCCATATGAACACATCCACAACATTACACCGCCAGCCGGATTTGAAGCAGTAATGCCATGGGCACAAGCTGTACATGATGTCCGACAAGGAAACGGACAAAGTATGGTAGAAGTTAATTATCTGCGATTATGGGCGGTAGTCAACGGCTCAAACCAATTGGTATGTGAAGATACCTACGACACATTTGATCAAGCATCAATGTGGTTCGGATTATACTCACGAAATCCATGGTTTGGTACAGATGATCACCTGCAAATGCCAGTTACGTACACATCGGAAGGATGGCTTAGATTCTTTCCGAATACGTATCCAGATAAAGTCTGGCATTGGTGGGATACACAATATCCAAGAGCGTATGTCCCTGCAGGGACACAACGTCTATGGGTAGAAATGAACGTGAAGATCACAGGACCTGCTTTAGTTCAAATAGGTGCAGATTTCTATCGCACACCTACAGCAGAAGCCAATCAACAAAATGTTGTTGAAATGGGTGTATCAAATTGGTATGGTGAGTCTGCAAATTGGCAGACGATAATCCTGGGTATCCCAGGAAATTAAAAAATACTTCAGGGTCAAAAGAGGGATGGATTGCCATCTCTCTTATCATTATAATCAAGAAAATTCAATAAGATAAGAAATAAAATCACATGAAAACAAAAGCATAAAATAGCCAAAACACAAAGATTGACTTCAATAAAAAAATAAATACAAGTAATAAAAGAAAACTAAAACACAAATATATGTACACCGACAGAATTATCACCCCAGAAGAAGTGCGCAACAGATCACAAGCTGGATTTAAGTGTTCAACCATCTATCATGTAGTGACTGAACGTATCTTGGATGCTGTAAGCTCCGAAGCAGATATTATGGATATAGAATGGAACTATAGAGGAATATCGTTCTGTACCAAGAAAGGAGAGCAATGGAACTGTAGCAATTCCAGGGAATGTGAAAGCACCAAGGAAGAATTTGATGATGTGATAGCAGAAGTGAAAAAAGGATGGGGAGATCTTTTGCAGCAGTATGAAGAAGATGAAAAGAGATACAAACTCTTGCTTCATACAGTATTATAAGCAATTGACGTCATGCATATAGCCATGACGTTTTTTTTATTGAAAAAAAAGACGCCCGAAGACGCCCTTTTTATATGTTGATATAATGGTTATTTCAAAGCAGCATGCGCAGCAGCCAATCTTGCGATAGGCACTCTAAATGGAGAACAGCTGACATATGCCAATCCTACCTTGTGGCAGAATGCGATAGATGCAGGATCTCCTCCGTGTTCACCGCAGATACCGAGCTTGATGTCAGGTCTGGTCTTTCTACCTTTTTCGACTGCCATCTGAACGAGTTGTCCGACTCCGTCTGTATCCAAAGATTGGAATGGATCTTTTTCGAAGATATTCTGGTTAACGTATTCTTTGATGAATTTACCAGCATCATCTCTTGAGAATCCAAGAGTCATCTGAGTCAAATCGTTGGTTCCGAATGAGAAGAACTCAGCGGTTTCAGCGACCTTGTCTGCAGTCACTGCACCTCTTGGCACTTCGATCATCGTTCCGAGTTTGTAATCGACTTGTACACCATATTTGTCCATAGTTTCTTTTGCTACTCTTCTGACGATATCAGCATTAAAATCCAATTCAGCCTTGAATCCTACCAATGGGATCATGATCTCAGGCTTCACATCTACACCTTGTTTTTTGAGTTCGCACGCAGCAGAGATAACTGCTTCTGTCTGCATTTCAGCGATTTCAGGATAGGTGATGACCAATCTACATCCTCTGTGTCCGAGCATAGGATTGAATTCATGCAATGAATCGATTTTTTTCTTCAAGACATCGAGATCTACATTCATGATTTGAGAAAGTTCAACGATATCTTTTTCTTCTTGTGGTAAGAACTCATGCAAAGGAGGATCAAGGAATCTGATAGTCACGGGCAATCATTGCATAGCTTTGAGGATGCCGACAAAGTCTTCTTTTTGATAAGGAAGGATCTTAGCCAATGCCTTCTTTCTTCCATCTACATCATCAGCGAGAATCATTTCTCTCACTGCTCTGATTCTATCTTCAGCGAAGAACATATGTTCTGTTCTGCAGAGTCCGATACCTTGTGCACCGAATTTTCTTGCAACTTCAGCATCATGTGGAGTATCTGCATTTGTCCTGACTAACAAGGTTCTGAAGTTGTCAGCCCAAGTCATAAGCGTAGCGAAATCTCCACTCAATTCAGGATCGACTACCGCTAACGCACCATTGAATACTTCACCAGTAGATCCATCCAATGTAATGATATCTCCTTCGTTCAATACTTTTCCTTTGACGGTAACTGTCTTAGCGTGTTCATCTACGACGATTTCACCAGCTCCAGCTACACAACATTTTCCCATTCCTCTAGCAACAACGGCAGCATGAGAAGTCATACCTCCTCTAGCAGTCAAGATTCCTTGAGAAGCAACCATTCCGATAATATCTTCTGGAGAAGTTTCTGTTCTTACAAGAACAACTTTTTTACCTTCTTCATTTCGATCATGAGCAGCTTGTGCAGTGAATACGATTTGTCCAACCGCAGCTCCTGGTGAAGCAGGAAGTCCTTTAGTAAGCAATTCTGCAGTTTTTTTAGCTGCAGGGTCTATTTGTTTGTGAAGCAAACTATCAAGCTGTTCAGGTTTTACTCTAAGTACTGCTTCTTTTTCGTTGATAAGTCCTTCTTTTACCATATCTACTGCCATCTTGATCGCTGCTGCAGCAGTCCTCTTTCCATTTCTTGTCTGAAGGATGTATAATTTACCTTCTTGGA
>CAZJMP010000041.1:0-8895 GCA_964547365.1 uncultured Candidatus Peribacteria bacterium
GGACATCACCCTCTCACGGTGGAGATCGCGGGTTCGAGTCCCGCCGGGAGCGAATATATTTATCTTTTGACTACTCTATGGACGCAAGACCCCATACCTTCAACAAAGACAGAGTGTTTATGGTGTACCTGAACGAACAGATCAAGGCACCGAATATCGTTATCATCGACGAAACAGGAACAAACCTATGAACATTCCCGAGAAAAAGAGCCCTCGAAATGGCTGAAGAGCAAGGCAAGGATCTAGTCCAAATAAGATATGATGCAGAGACCATGACTTCGACGGTAAAACTGGTCGATTATGGGAAATACATGTATCAAAAATCCAAGGATGAAAAGGAAAAAAAGAAAACTATGAAACCCACTACCCTCAAGGAAATAAAGATCAGTTATGCTATCGGAGATAATGATCTCCAAATGAAAATGAAAAAGGCGATCGAATTTTTGAAAGACAGATATAATGTAAAATTCTTCATCAAATTGAGAGGAAGGGAAAAAATATACGCAAGTAAAGCTATCGAAAAACTCATTAAAATAAAAAACGACCTGGCGGAGCATGGTAAATCACAATTTGACACTCCGAAACAGGAAGCTCAAGGATACAGCATCATTTTATTCAGTAAATAATACTATGGGAAAAGGGCTAAAGACTCATTCGTGAGCAGCGAAGAGATTCAAGATCACCAAAGGAAAATCTAAGAAAGTATTGTTCGATAAAGCATGCAACAATCATCTTTTGACGAACAAAGGAAATAACAACAAAAGAGAGACTTATGGAAAATCACTATCCAAGACCTATGTCAAAAAAGTGAAGGCTTTATTTCCTTATAAATAATAGGTAAAATGGTAAGAGTATCAAACGGGCTTCAAAGACAAAGAAGACACAAAAAATTCATAAGACTTGCTAAAGGATTCAGACTCTGAAGATCCAATGTCTATAAGCAAGTGAGATTGGCGTTAGTCAAACAAGGACAGCACGCCTACAAAAATAGGAAAGAGAAAAAGAGAGACTTCAGAAAGCTTCGGATCGAAAGATTGTCTGCAGTTATCAGGGAACAATGAGGAACCTACAGCAGATTTATAGGAAGCATGACCGAGAAAAACATCTTGCTCGACAGAAAAGTGCTCTCCAATATCGCAGTAGCTTTCCCTGAAGTATTCAACAAGATCTACAAAGAAGTTGTCAAATAAACAGCTGGAAAGCTGTTTTTTTGTCACGGCGCCCGGATGGTGAAATTGGTAGACACAAGGGACTTAAAATCCCTCGGTAGCAATACCTTGCCGGTTCGATTCCGGCTCCGGGCAATTAATAAAAACAAGTTACCTCGTAGCCAATAATGAACCCACCCAAGCGTTGAAAAGCGCTTACGTGACGGCCTGTCCTGACCAAAGGACCCTATTCCAGCTGCGAGCCAACGCTTTAGACGTCGAAATGAATGCTTTGTAAGACGTGTCATCACGTAAAAAAGTCTTGCATTTTGATGGAATAATTATATATTCACACGGCTAAAAGCATTTTTTTATTCACAAAAAATTATAATCAATGGGATTCACAGTACGAAGGACCTGAGATCTAAACACCAACGAAAGACTTATTTCTTTCTACAAGAAAGAGCTTCGGGCATCTCACATCTTAGATAAGGCTAAGAAACAAAAGCACTACAACACCAAACGATATAGAAAATTCGTATCGTTCAAATTTCCTAGTGCAAGAAGATATAAGAGACTCAAGGCTATTGTCTCTGACGCATATAGAACCAATAAGAAAAAATATAATACTTTGGCTCAGCTTTGAAAAATCGTTTAAACGCTTAAGCGATGCTTTTTTAATCGTTAATGTTTATTAATAATGCATGCTGTTGTAGAATTCAAATGACACCAATATATCGTACGCGAAGGAGATACTATAACCGTTGACAACGTAGATCTCGCTGAAGGAGAGAATCTTACTATCGATAACGTGCTTTTGGCGTTTGACGACAAAGCCGACAAAGTTATCGTAGGTACTCCTTATATCGCAAAAGCAAAAGTCGATTGCGTAGTCAACAAGAACCAGAAAGGAGAAAAAATCAGAGTCATCAAATTCAAAAGAAAAAACAGATATCAGAGAACGATTGGTTTTAGAGCACACCAAACGGTTTTAGACATTAAAAAAATCACCGTTAATGGCTAAGGAATGAGTTTTGGAACGAGATGGAGAAGTCCTCGAAGTCCTACCTGCATGATTCTTTAAAGTCAGACTCAAGGATGTAGATACCCTTGTCCGCTGCAAAAAATCATGAAGGATGAGTCAATCCAATATTTCTATTATCCCAGGAGATCGGGTTAAAATGGAAATCAACCAATATGATATGAGTCAATGACGCATTATCTTTAGATACAATGATTATAAGTCACACTAATTTATCCATTCTTACCTACTGCTATCATGAAAGTCAAAGCTTCCCTCAAAAAAAGATGCATGCACTGCCAAATAGTAAAAAGAAAAGGCATCTTGTATGTTATCTGCAAAAAAAATCCTAGACATAAATCAAGGCAAGGATAATTTTATTTATTGTTTACCAAACGAATGTTTAGATTATCAGGACACGTTTTACCGGAGAATAAATCCATCTGGATCGGACTCACTTCCGTATACGGCATCGGACTCAAAAGATCCAAGACTATCCTTGCGGATGCTAAGATTCCGCATATGAAAAAAGTTAAGGACATCACTGAAGACGAACAGAAAAAAATCCTCGAGCAGATACAAAAATATATCCTCGAAAACGATCTCAAAAGAGAGGTAGCGTTTGCTATCAAGAGATTGAAGGAAATCAAATGTTACAGAGGAATGAGACATAACCTCGGATTACCAGTAAGAGGGCAATTGACGAGAAAAAACGCAAAGACTGCGAAAAAGCTTATGGGAAGATCAAAAGTCAGACCAGTACTTAAGAAATAATCGAACATTGAACATGGAGAATTGAAACATTGAAAAAATAACATCTCCATCTTTCAATATTCCCATCTTCCAATATTTCAACACATTTATCATTTATCATTAGTATAAAAGAATGGCTACACCTGCAAAAGCAAAAAACGCTACTCCAAAGAAAAAGAAAGATCTGAAAATAGATTCTGGAGTCCTTCACGTCCAAACTACCGAAAACAACACCATCCTAACGCTTGTTGATGACAATGGGAATAAGGTGCTCGGATGAGGAACAGGAAAACTCGGATACAAAGGAAGCAAGAAAAGCACGCCATATGCTGCAGAGCTTTTGACGAAACAACTTCTCAAGGAAGGGCAAGGTTTGGGTCTCAAAGAGATTGGGATCATCTTTAGAGGTTCAGGATTAGCAAGAGATGGAATCTTCAAGGCTATCAACGAAATCGGTCTTATCGATATCAAATATATCAAGGAAGATACTGCCATACAGTTCGGCGGATGCAAATGAAAAAGACAAAAGAGAGTATAAAACTCATCCAGATAATTCTAAATTTTAAATTCTAAATTCTAAATTAAGTATGAGGTATACATGACCAAAATTCAAGTTATGCAGGAGAGAGCAGGTAGATCTGTTTGGATCCAAGAAGTATAACGTGAAGAAAAATAGAAACTTGCCTGGACAACATGGTGGCAATATGCAAAGATCTTCCGAGTACGGAAAGCTTTTGAGGAACAAACAGGTACTCAAAAGAATGTATATGCTCTCTGAAAGGCAATTTGTTAGAATCGTAAAGGAGATCGCTGGAAAATACTCAAAGAACAGGGACATTACTCACGATACTGCGCTTTTCCAATTTTTGGAAAGAAGGATGGATTCCATCATCTACAGATCTGGATTAGCTAAAACGATCATGCAAGCGAGACAGATGGTCAATCATGGACACTTCCTCTTGAATGGAACAAAGCACAATATACCTTCATCTTTTGTGGCTATCGGTGACAAGATCACCCTCAAGGACAAACTAAAGAATTCACCACTCTACAGCCAAAATGCTGCAGACAACAAAGGAAAGCTTCCTTCACGGGTAAAATTGGATAAAGCAAGCAATACCGTTGAAGTATTAAACGATCCGCAAGTATGAGAACTCGGATTACCAGCCGATCTCTTGAAAGTTATCGAGTTTTATGCGAGAGCATAATCCTGATACATATCAAACAAAAATCTTTTTACTCTTTATTACTTTGCATGCTGGATATACAAAAGTTCATCTGAGCTCCAAAAATCATCGTCTCTCAAGTAGACGATAGGACAACCAAATTTGAGGTAAAGTACTTGCCAAGAGGATTTGGACAGACACTTGGAAATGCATTGAGAAGAATCATCCTCTGATACAGCGTAGGATGAGCGATCACAGGATTGAAAATCAAGTGAGTAAATCACGAATACCATGTGATAGATGGAGTAAAGGAAACAGTGATAGACATGATGCTCAATTTCAAGACCCTTCGCTTCAAAGTGGATGAGAAAGCAGACAATATCCAATGGATATCACAAAGATTCTCAGGCATCGGAATATATACATCAAGCAATATCAAACTGCCTGCAGGGATAGAATTATTGAACGAGGATGTAGAATTGTTTGAGATTACTGATCCTTCGTTGGAATTGAATATCGACATAAGAATCGAAAAAGGATATGGATACTACAGCGTTGATTACCTTAGATCTCGCGACAGAAAAGATGAAGACGTAGATGCTAATCTCCTTTTGATCGACAATGAATTCAAGGTTATCGACTATGTAAAATATGATGTGGAAGAAGTCATCGAAGACTTCACCGGATCGACAAAAGATCTCTTGGTGATCGAAGTAAGATCACGATTCAAGGGAGTGTCTCCAAAGGAGATCGTGATGTTCGCAGGAGAAGTATTGGCTTCATATGCTAAATTATTCATCTTTGACAATATCTATATCGACAGATCATTCCTCGTGGATATCGAAGATCTTGATAGAGCTCAAGATAAATTCCATGAAGAAACCAACATCAAGACTATGCCTATCGATGCACTTCCATTGAGCGAAAGAACAAGAAATGCATTGATCAAGAACAATATCCTCTATGTAGAAGATCTCGAAAAGAAAAAGAAAGGCGAGCTTCTCCTTATGAAATGAGTCGGAAGGAAGGCTATCGATGAAATCAACAGTGCATTGGCAAATATCGATAAAGCGCTAATCGGATAATAGGTTTTTACTCAATTATATTTTGTTACCATGAGACATAAGTTAAGCAAAATGATTGAACTGGATACAGGAGCGAAGAAAAGGCAGGTATTCGTCAGACAATTATTGACCAATCTCGTAAAGAATGGAAAGACTACCACTACCCCAAAGAGAGCTAAAGTATTGAAAGCTGAAGCAGATGCTTTTTTTGCCAATCTCATCAGGATGAGCAAAAAGCTTGAAGAAAAAGATGCAAAAAGAGAATGCATCAGGCTTATCAAAGCTACTATCTTCGGTGAAGAGGAGGGAAAGAAAGTCTTGAACGTGCTCTTACCTAAATACAAGGAAGCAGGAGCTACCTCAAGTTTCGTAGCTGATTATAAATTAGGGTACAGAGTAGGCGATGGTGTCCAGAAGATATTATTGAAATTATTATAGTTTTAGTATTTTTGAATCGTTTTAATCATGGAATTCACAAAAAAAGACCTCAACAAGACGCTCTGGGTAAAACCAGCGGATATGGACAAGAACAGGAAACGGCGAAGGATAGATGCGACAGGAAAGGTGCTCGGAAGACTCGCAGTAGATATCTCTAAATTGCTTTTGGGAAAACACAAAGCATATTATTCCGATTTCCGGGATGCTGGTGATTTCGTATTGGTCGAGAATATCGACAAGATAAAAGTCACTGGTAAGAAACTACAGGATAATGTCATGTATTCTTACAGTGGATACAAGGGAAACCTCAAGGAAGTGACTCGAGATATCCTCATGAAAAAGAATCCTGCTAAGTTGCTCACTGCTGTAGTCAGGGGAATGATTTCCAAAAATAAGCTCAGAGACAAGAGAATCAAGAGATTGAAACTCGTCGCTGGTACTACTACTCAATACGATCATTTTAAACCTATTACCCTATCTAAATAATGGCCAATCAAGAATACACCTATTCTATAGGAAGAAGAAAAGAGACAACGGCTGTTGTCAAGCTTTTTGGAAAAGGAAGCGGTAACTTCATCATCAAGACTTCTAATGGTTCACAGAAGCCGTTGGCAGATTATTTTGGTGGAAACCTCTACCTGCTCGAAGCTGCACTTTCACCGCTCAACACCCTAGGTGCTGACTACCTCAAAAAGTTCGACGCTGAAATCGTCGTCAATGGAGGAGGAATATCAGGACAGGCAGATGCGATCAAGTTAGGATTCGCTAGAGCCCTTATTGAACGGAATTCTGATCTCAGACTCACCTTGAAACCATACGGATTATTGAAAAGAGATCCAAGAGTCAAGGAAAGAAAAAAACCAGGTTTGAAAAAAGCGAGAAAGGCACCAACTCGGTCAAAGAGGTAATATCTCTGACATATTTTTCAAAAAGAAATACTGCGAAAGCGGTATTTTTTTTTGATTTCCTAAGTAAAATCCATATAGGTACATCTGAACTTTTATTTTTTTTATTGGAAACAATAATGAAGGACTTATTTTTTCTCGGCATCCAAGGATGCGGAAAAGGGACACAAGGAAAACTTTTGTTCAAGGATTACGCTAGTCAATACGACTATTTGGAAATGGGACAATTATTTAGAGCAGCAATGTCCAACGACAATATCATAGGGAATTATTGTAAAGATATCGTAAATAGCGGTAAGTTGGTACCGCATTTTGTCAGCCATGGACGGTTTGATATCGCACTTCAGATCGCAACGGAAAAGAACGTCGCTCTTATGGTCGATGGATTCCCTAGATCTATGACCCAGGCTGAATTCATGAAAAAGGAGATGGATACCTACCAGAGGGATTTCGTCATCGTGCATTTCGAATTATCCAAGGAAAAAGCTATCGAAAGGATGATGAAAAGAGCGGAAATCGAAGGTCGTAAAGATGATACTATCGAAGCGATGAATACGAGAATAGACGCTTTCATGAACGAAACATTGCCTATGATCAAATATTTCGAAGCACAAGGAAAGGTCATAAGCATCAACGCTGACGGCACTATCGAAGACATCCAAAAAGAATTGAGAAACAAACTAGGACTTTAATTCATTGTTCTCCTTATGGCTAAAATACTCAATAGAATCAAGATAGACAAAATAGGCTACGGGTGAGTGGGACTTGCGAGAATGAGCGATGGCAAAAGAATACTGATCAAATGAGGCGCATTGCCAGGCAGTATCGTCGATCTGAGGATTGTGAAACAAAGAAAAGATTTTGTCGAAGCGCATATCGCAAAAATCATAGAGCTCGATCCAAAGATTGTGGACGGAGAAATCTTCTGTCCGCATTTTTTCTCGATAGCGGAAACGAAACAGAGCGAATTGCCTATCTGGAAATTTGGTTGCTGAGGCTGTAAACGGCAGATGCTCAGCTACGCGAACCAGCTGAAATTGAAAGAGGATATCGTCAATGACGCGTTCACCAAACTCAAGAAAAAATTGCCAGAATTGCAGATTCTCTCTATCATCGGTTCTCCGCAAGAAAAGTTCTATAGAAACAAGATAGAGTTCAGCTTCGGGAAATACATAACGAAGAATACAGAAGGAGTGAATGAAACATTGTCCAACCGAAGCTGCGGATTTCACAAACAAGGAGAATTCAGCAAAATCGTGGATATCGACACTTGTTCGCTGATCTCTGACGAGGCGAATGCAATCTACAATCATATCAAAGAACTCTGCAGATCGTCAGGGCTCCCCGCCTATGATCAGATGACGCATCAAGGATTCTTTAGACATATCGTGATCAGACAAGGAACGAATACAGACCAATTTCTCGTAAATCTCGCTGTCGCGGACAACAATCTCAAAACGAAAAACGACAAACAACGAAATCGACTCCTGGATACGCTCAAAACGGATGAATTTCTGCAAAAAAACGTAACCACGTTTGTCATCACCTACAACAACGGATTAGCAGACATCGTCAGATCCCAGGAATGCGAAACCAAAACCTGTCGATGAGCATGATATATCCACGAAGTCCTTCAGTTCAAAACTACTCACAAAAAAGAACAAATATCCCAGGTCTCATCAGAAGCAAAAAACGAAGAACCATCATCCATCGAGGTCACGTTCAGGATATCGCCTTTTTCGTTTTTTCAGACGAATACGCTCTGAGCGCAGCAGCTCTTCAGCCAAGCGATGAGTATGGTCGGCTATGTAGAAGGAACGATATTGGATCTCTACTGCGGAACGGGAAGTATCGGAATAAGTTTTTTGAAATCAGGGAAAGGAAACAAGCTTGTCTGAATAGAAATCGTCGAGGACGCCATCACGGACGCTCGACAGAATGCCAAAATCAATGGCATCGACGAAGAAGTCATCTTCCTGGCTGCACCAGCCGAGAAAGCGTTTTTGCAGAATCCCGAGATCAAAGAAAAACTAGATAATCTCGGCCTCGTGATCATCGATCCGCCAAGAGATGGGCTCCATCCAAACGTCGTCAAAACGATCTGCGATCTGAAGAAAGAATCAGATTTCAAATTATTGTATATTTCCTGCAATCCGGTCACTATGGTCAGAGATATTGAATTGTTGGTGCAATGAGGATTTAGCATCAAAGAAATCCAGCCAGTCGATATGTTTCCGCAGACCCATCATATAGAATGTATAGGAGTTCTTTGATAATCATTATTTGACAAATCATATTCAAAAGTATATAATCATAGACGATCTTTATTTCTCTAGATAGAGCTATGGTAGAACTCCTCGAAAGCAAAGAATCATGGGATGATATCTCTTCTGAGCTTTC
>CAZJMP010000042.1:0-8816 GCA_964547365.1 uncultured Candidatus Peribacteria bacterium
AATTGAGTTCAGCCAAGCTTATATCTATGTTTTTTCCTAATACTGCGAAATACATTACTTTACAATAAAGATTAACAAATTAAAGGATTTCGAATTACGAATTACGAATTCTTTATATAAAAATACTTGTAAAATACAAAGTAAAAAAGAAAAAATCTAGCTGAGTTGGCTAGATTTCTTCTCCCTTTTTATATCTCTTATTATATACTCGGCTGATTTACAATTACGAATTCTCAATTATCAATTACGAATTTTATTGATTATTCGTAATTCGTCATCCGTAATTTAGTTAAGCGGTTTGAAGCATCTTTTTCAATTCAAGGTCAGCATTGATTTTTTCTAGTTTAATCAAAGCTTTCTCTATTTCTTCAATACTTCATTCAGATTTTAATCTCTTGATCTTTTCTTCAAGACTTTTCTTATTCTGAAGTAGCGTGCTTTCTGAATCTTCAGGCGCAAGTGTTGCTTCAGCGCTTACGATGCGAACTATCTTTCCATCGATAAATACCATTCCCTTTGATGTACTGATGTACATTTCGTTTCCTACTTTGATGTGGTTTTCCATGGGCCATACTTTCATGATACCAGGTTGGACTGAAGTTACCATTGGAGGATGTCCTTCCATGACTTTCAAGTTCCCTGTTTCTGTAGGGATGGATATTTTCTCAATTTCTCATTGAAAGATCACTTTCGCTGGTGTTGAGATTTTTAATTTCATAGATTTTTATTAAGGTATAAAGCTACACCGATTGTTTTCGAAATCTATAATCACTTCATTTCATTCGTGCTTATAGTTTCTTAAATCACCGGTATACCTCTCACATCGAAACATTCTTTTTCGTGGTCGAGGATACAATAATTGTATTCCGGATCCTTTTCTATGCAAATTTCCACAATTTTGGGTAGTTGTTTGGCTTGACATTGTTTATTTAGTCTCTTTAGCTAGCTTTTTTATTGAGTGATCTCCTGATGAAAGCTGGAGTTTCTAAATCTTCAGCTGGTTCTTCTTCTATTGCTTGCGGTTCTGGAGCTATGTCTTTTTTGATTCCTCTCATGATAAAATTCTCTGATTCTCTTCTGACTGGTATAGTAGGTCTTCCGAGAATATCTCTTTTTGGTTGTTTCAATATTTCTTCTTTGCTTTGTTCTTCGAATCCAGTAGCTATGATGGTAACCTTGACTTCGTCTTCCATACTATCATCCAAAGTCATTCACCGGAAGAAATTAACATCTGGATCGATGATCTCTTCGACGACTGCGGCAGCTTCTCTCACTTCTGCAGGAGTCAAATCATGTCCTCCTGAAACCGCGAAGATGATGCTCTTTGCTCCGTCTAAATTTTCTTCCAATAATGGATTTTCTATAGCTTTTCTTGCAGCTTCTACTGCTCTCTTTTCGCCTGCTCCGTATCCGATACCGAGCAATGCATTTCCAGAGTTTGTCATTACTGCTTTCACATCAGCAAAATCGATATTAATATCTCCTGGCTTGATGATAAGATCTGATATTCCTTGCACTCCTAAGTAGAGAATCTTGTCTATCATAGTGAATGCTTGTTTGAAGCTTGTTTTCTTGTCTATTACATTAAAGATTTTGTCATTAGGGATGACGATAAGCGTATCTACTGCTTCCTTGATTTTTTTGACGCCTTCTTCTGCGTTTCCTGTCCTTCTATTTCCTTCAAAACTGAATGGTTTGGTGATGATACCTACGGTAAGAATTCCCATACCTCTTGCGATATTTGCAATGACAGGAGCTGCACCAGTTCCGGTACCTCCTCCCATTCCGGAAGTGATGAATACCATGTCAGTATCTTGAAGCATAGCTTTGATTTCAGCTTCGCTTTCTTCAGCTGCTTTTCTTCCTATTTCAGGATTAGCTCAAGCACCAAGTCCTTTGGTGAGATTGAGTCCGATATTTACTTTTTTTTCTGCTAGATTTGTTGCAAGGTCCTGGGCATCCGTATTGATAGCTACGAATCCTACTCCATCTAAGCCTTCGGTGATCATTCTATTGAGCGCTTTGTTTCCGCAACCACCTATTCCTAATACCTTGATCTTTGCTCCTGGGATAAATTCTGGATTGATTTCATGAAGTACCATTTTGAAAATACAATTAAGAGTTAAAAAAGAAGAATTAAGAATATATAGTTTAGAATAGGTCTTTGAAGAATGTTCCTATCTTTCCGACGAAGTCGAGATTGAATTTTAATCCCATGCCTTTTCTTCCTTCGGTGTATTTATTCGCTCGTACATAGGTTCCTAGAACATTGATGAACTGGATGTTTGATGAAATGTCGCCCAGATTCAATATATTGTCTTTTCCATAGAATGTCGCTAATTTGAATATGTCTTTGGAGAGTAAATCCAGATTTGGCATTCTTGCTCCTCCTCCGATCAAAAGTACTCATCCTGCTAATCTTCAGTCTCTTTCGAGTGATTCAAGATGTTTATTTATCTTGATGAAGATCTCTTCATATCTTGCATTGATAACGTCTGAGAGGAATAAGCTGTCTATAGGACTATCATCTGCCACCCTTTCTTTTTGTACGATAGCTGATCCGTGCGTTCTTTTAATCTCTTCAGCTTCTTTGATGTCGACTTGCATACCGATGGAAATGTCTTTGGTGACATCTTCGCTTCCGATAGGGAGCGTTCCGTACCCCAATGGATATCCATCTTCATAGATGACATAACTTGTCTGATTTTTTCCCATATCTATGAGTATCGTTCCAAGATCTTTGTGATCATAATCCAATGCTACTTCGCTTGCTGCGATAATATTTGGTACGATATCTACGATATTCAATCCTACTTTTTCAAACGCATCGATAATGCCGTTATAGATATTCTTTGGAATCATAAATACGTCTGCTATAAGTTCAAGTTTCTTTCCTTTCATACCGATAGGATCCTTTTCTCTCTTAGATTCGTCTATGACGAAATGGACAGGTACGATCTTGATAGTTTCGAAATTGCTTCTGTTAGAGATTTCAGCCACAACTCTGGAAAGATGATCTATATCTTCAGGACCTATTTCCTCAGTCATGATTCTCTTTTGCTCTATGATTCTGTTCACGATCATCTCTGGATGCGATATCCCTACGAATACTTCTTCTATGAAATCGCCTCCTAGTTTTTTGATGAAAGATTCCGTGATTTTGTTTATAGTGTTTACGAAACTTTCCGAATCGAGGATTTTACCCTTGCGCATACCCTGAGTAGGTTCCATTTGTTTAGCTAAGATGATTTCTTTGCCATCATCATTAGCGAAGACCACTCATTTGATGACATCATTTCCGATATCGAAAACTGCTTTGATGTCTTTCATACCCGTTATTGATGTTAAAGAGATAAAAAGTTGTGTTAAAATGGATGTAGCAATACTACTATGAAAAACAAATCCATTTTTTGCTATTGTGATATACGATGGTTATCAGATGTATTTTTACTAAAAATTGCTTTGCTAAAATATAGTTATCAGTCAAAATGTATTGTTTTTTAAATAAAAATATACTAGTCTTGAACTAGTATATCTATTATCTTCATTGTTATCTATTTACTTATCTTCTTTTTGTACATCATATAAAGGAGGTGGATCTTTTTCCTTATGTCCATATGGAATTTTAACATATTTTTATTGACTATTATACCTCGTCACCTTTCTCAAAGCTTCTTAGTTTCGTAGATAACTATAGGTAATCGGACGACTTGTATAAGGTATTCAATCATCTTACCCAAAACTCCTCAAGAGAGAAATTCTATGGTTTTCTTGAATATACTTGTACCTGATGATGGTGTGAGTCAGATATTGATGCAATGTCTGCCTGGAAAGTTTGGTAATGCACTATCCAATCGTTTATTGTGCTTATAGATATTTTCTGGGGTTTCTTGATAGAGTGGCACGAGATGAGCTAATCGATAGATGAAGTAAATATCGTTTTGCGGCAGCATGATATTATAGAGATTTTGATGCGTACTTGTGATATAGAAGCTTAGGCAGAATTTTTTCTTTTTCCCTCGTATCACTCCCCTTTTGAGCCCAAACCCGAAAAACATGATCGCGCTTCGTAATCTTGCGCGCCACAATGCTCATTTTTTGGTGACGATAAAGATATCTATATCCGAATCTTTGTGTAAAGCATTGAAGGTAATGGAATTACAGAGATAGATGGATTGGATGAATGGTATGGATTTATATAATCGTGAATATTTTTTGATGAATGTCAAAAATGAGTCCATATATTCATTTTTTTTGTCTCGGCTGTACTTTTCTTCGTCCGGAGGAAATTCTTGTCCTCTCAGGATGTCTTCTTGCTTTTTTCGTCATTTTTTTTCGAAAAGGAAATAGCTATAATGACGAGGGACCTCGTAATTCATAATCTTATAGAAGACGAGATGTTGGTTATCGTCCAAGGTATTCGCGATAGGATGGTCGTAGAATCTTTCCAAAATCAGTGAACAACTAGCAACTAAAAGTGAAAAATGAATGTATATTTTTTACTTACTATTGTAAGTATATATAGTAGTCCATAAAAAAAACAAGTCCTACATTATTCACTATTCGCTAATTTTTAATTGTCTCGTTCAAGGCAATCACCGGTAGTAGTGAAACTCAAGCATATCTGTTTCTTGATATTGATTGTCCTTGTATCTGTTTCGAAGCGTGCCAGTGTTTTACATCCTGTTCCTGTAGTATCGCATTGTAAAAATGTATCTGCACCCGTACTGACAGAATTTATTCCTGAAAAATAAAAAAACGATCTTTCTTGAGTCTTTTGCAATCATTTGTTGATATATATCTGATATGCATCTCAGCTCATTACTATTGTATAGATAGCAGTGGCACAATAATTATTCATATCCCCTGTCACAGATATGCTCCTATATATATAGTAGGGATTTCATGATACCTCATATCAGAGATATATATGTTGTGCTGTGGGATCAAAAGTAATGATGTACGTGTCCGGAAATATTTGCATACCTCAAGAATTTATCGATTTACTGCTGACTGCAGCATGGAGAAAATTATTGACCTCTCCATACATGGTTTCGATACACGCTTGTCCATAGAGGACATCTTTGTTCTTTATCTGAAAAGATGATCTGAATGTTACGAATAAAATTCCAATGATCATCATCACGATGAGTATTTCGAGAAAACTGAATCATTTTTTTTTATGCATATGTTTCTTATGAGTTAATAAGCGGTCTGACTACATATCTGTAATTGTTTTCATCTTTATCCATAAGGATCAATGGCTTTTGATTGTCGATTACATTGAAGATCAATTCATCTCATTTTATGATCTTGATGAAATCGGTGATATATTTTCCGTTAATTCCGAAACTTACTGGTTCTCCTTCTATGATAGCAGGGATGTTTGTCGTACCGGCTCCTTTGTCTGTTTTTCCTGATGAGATAATGATACTATCTCTATTGGTCTCTATCTGGATATAGTTGTTGATATCTCTTGTGAGGATTCCTATCTTCCTAATTGCCTTTTCGCAGAGATTTTTGTCAACTAAGATCTTTGTATTGAATTTTGTTGGCATGATCTCTTCTCTTTCGTATTCAGGGAAATTTCCTTGGATCAACAATGATGTAGCCAATATTTTCATATCTTTGACTTGTACTTGGAATGCGATAAGGTTTTCGGAATATTTTACCGTGATAGTTTCTGTTTCATTGTTCATAGCGTATTCTGCGATTTTTTGGATGTCGCTCATTGTCACTTTTGGCACGATAAGCGAGAAATCAGTTTCTTTTATTCCAGGTGCTTTGTATTCGGCAAGTCTAAAGGAATCCGTACCTACGAAGATCAGATTATCCTTTTTTGCTTTCAATAGGACTCATGTAAGCACAGGACTGAAGTTTTTCTCTGTAACGGAATATTCCACTTTTGCTATTCCATCTGCGAACAATTGATTCTCTACGGAGACTGTATTTTCATTTGGCACTTCAGGCAATGCTACATATTCGCTTGCTGATATTCCGTTGATATCGAAATTGTCTTTTGCTGATTTCAACGTCATGACTTGTGATTTCTGATCGACACTCAGCTCTATCTCTTTTTCTTCTATAGTCTTGATGATATCGGAGAAAGTTCTTGCGTTTACCGTGATAGCTCCTTCCATAGTCACTTTGCATGGCATCTCTATCTCGATGTATTTTTCCATATCTGTAGCTCTCAGAAGCAATGCGTCTATCGATGCTTTGAAATAGAAGTTTTGCAATATAGGCAAAGTAGCGTTCTTGGATACAAATCTCAATCCGAGATCGATGATCTCCATAAGTTTAGCTGTTTCAATAGTGATTTTCATGACGCTTTGACTAAAAGACTAAAAAGATTGTTGAGAGGTGGAAAGATGGAGAATGGAAAGATTACGTTTTCAATTACTCAATCTTTTACTATTATTTCCCGTAGTTACGTAGATCAGCCATTTCATTGAACCATGTTAACGCTTTCTTAAATTCTGGGATATCGAATTCTGGACATTTCTTTGCGGTGAAATAGAGTTCAGCATATCCAATCCATCGTGACATAAATCCTGATGTTCTCTGCGCTTGATCTCCTTTTGTCCTGATGACCAATTCGATAGGAGGAACGTTCCCTAGATCCAATGCTCATGAAACATCTTCTTCCGTTATCGTGGTCATATCCTTTCATGTTTTTGCTATACTCTGTATTCATCTTACGATTTCATCCCTTCCTCCATAATTTATAGCGAAGATGAAGTATCTATCAGAATCGTACGTATTCCTTGTCTGTTTCGCTAAGAGATATTCTCTGAAGTCTTCAGGTATTCAGTTTAGATCTCCGATAGGCTTGAAATTGATTTTGTTCGCTGCCATGAATTCGTCGAGATCTTCCTCTACTATTTTGTACATACTCATGAGGAAATCATATTCCTCTTTTGGTCTCTTTTTCGCGTTTTCCGTGCTCAATCCTCGGAGTGTAAATACTTTCACATCAGTCTTGGTAAATGTGTATTGAATCAATTCAACTGCTCTTTCGTATGATATCATGTATGCTTCTGCGACTGTTTTGTTATTTGCTTTTGCTCGTGTTCTATTGCCGTCAGGTACGATTGCTACGTGTTTCGGGTAATTCATAGAATATAAGAATGAAAAAACAAAAAAATATAGTACATAAACTGTGTGTAAATTGATATGTATTTGGTTCAAATATGCAAGAGAAATAAAAAAAGGCTTACGGAATTCCGTAGGCCTCATGTTTTTTAGAAATAGAACAATTTTTTGATTGATTTTCCTTGGATATTATTGCAAATTGCTTTGGCAAACAAATCTGCACTGGAAATAATCTTTACTTTTGAAAAGTCATGTGTTTCTATTTTGAGGGAATCAGTTACATAACACATATCGATATCCGACTTCATGATGTTATCATAGGCATTTCCTGAAAGCACGCCATGGCTTGCAAATACCTTGATGCTTTTTGCACCTTTTTCTTTGAGTGCTTTGCTGACTTTTGCTATAGTTCCTCCCGTATCGATGATATCTTCTATGATCACGATATCTTTTCCGGACGGGTCGCCAATAACCATCACTTTATCTACTTCGTTGGCTTTTTTTCTGTTCTTATAACAGACAACCATTTCAGTATCGAAGTGTTTGGCATATGCAGTTACTCGTTTTGCACCTCCAGAATCAGCAGAAGCAAGCATCAAGTCAGGTGTCTTGATCTGTTCTATGATAGGAGCAAATAAGTAAGATGCAGGGAGATTATCTACAGGGATTTCAAAGAATCCTTGGATGGCATCAGCATGCAGATCCATGGTAATGACTCTATCTATCCCTGCTGCTTCCATCAGTTTTGCATTCATTTTTGCAGTAATAGGAGTGCGTGCTTCGTCTTTACGCTCTTGACGTGCATTGCCGAAATACGGGATGACTGCTGTCACCTTTTCAGCTGACGCTCTTTTTGCTGCATCTGTCACCATCAATAATTCATATAAGTTGTCTGCTGTGGCGTTTGTTGTTGAGTTTGTCGGCTGTATGATGTATACCGATTTCGCTCAAACGTTGGTACTCAGCTTCGCTTTGTATTCTCCATCTGCGAATAGGGTATATTCGATCCGAGAAGGATTATATTTACAGAGCTTTACGATTTCATCTCCAAGCTGTTGGTTTCCTCTACCAACAAAAAAAACGATTTTTTCGTTCATAACATTTGGTTTTTTTTAGGTTACTGTTTGTTTTTTTATTTATTGATGGCACTATATTCTTTTGTATATCTACTTCAATCCGTTTTCTGAAATTTCTCCATAGAGTTTGAATGGTACTCACTTTTTTATCTTCACTTGCACAAACTCTCCTGCTTTGGCGGAATTCTTCCCTTCAATCAATATCTGTTTCATATTATCGGTGTATCATTCGTTCTTGTTATTTATAATCACGGTCCTAATGTTTCAGACCTCTTTTTTATTGTTTTTCAGGGAAATGGCAGTCAGAACGTCATTCAATCTATTCCGTCTGTCTCGTTTCACTGTACGGGGAATATCGTCAGTATAATTTTTTGCTGCCAATGTTCATGGTCTCTGCGAATAGATTCCGATATAGATCATATCGAATTTTCCGTATTTGATCAAAGATAATGTCTTTTTGAAATCTGTCTCTGTCTCTCCAGGGAATCCTACGATGATATCTGTGGTTATGCTAATATCCCTTTTTAATCTTCTGATATTGTCGATGAATTCCTTCGCTTGTTTGACGGTATATCCTCTAAACATTTTTTTCAGAACACTATCTGATCCTGACTGCAACGGCATATGGATATGCGGACAAAGCTT
>CAZJMP010000043.1:0-8428 GCA_964547365.1 uncultured Candidatus Peribacteria bacterium
TTGGCGATGTGTTTGTAACCTTCATCGATATGTGTGAATGACCTCATGTAGAAAGTACAAAAGAAATAGATGCAGATGCATTCAAAATTGATAAAATCGCTGGTGCATATTGGAGAGGAGACGAAAAGAATCCAATGATGACAAGAATTTATGGATTAGCATTTGAAGACAAAGAAGCATTGAAGAAATATATTGAGTTTGTAGAAGAAGCAAAAAAACGTGATCATAGGAGATTGGGGAAAGAATTGGGATTATTTGTATTTTCTGAACTAGTAGGGCCTGGTATGCCTCTATATACCTACAAAGGCAACATTATCAGAAAAGAGATCATCAGATATTCTAATGAATTACAAAGCGGAATCTGATATCAGGAAGTCCATACGCCAAATATAAACAAAGCCGAACTTTTCAAAATTTCAGGTCACTATGAAAAATATAAAGACGATATGATAAAAGTAAAATCGAATTATTCTGATGAAGAATATTTTCTTAAACCCATGAACTGTCCACAACATACACAGATATATGCTGCTGAACAGAGAAGTTATACAGAATTACCTATAAGAATAGCGGATTTTGCTAATCTTTATCGTGATGAGAGACCAGGAGAATTGAATGGACTTACCCGTTTGAGATGTTTTTGTCAGGATGATGGACATTCGTTTTGTCGTGAAGACCAGATCAAAGAAGAATTTCTCGCGGTGCTTAAAATCATAAAACAGGCATTGACTACCTATAACATGAACTCATATGTTATAAGGCTTTCGCTTTGGGATCCAAACAAAAGAGAAAAATATCTCTGAGAACCAGAAGTCCGAGAAAAATCTCAAAAATTACTCGAAGATATTTTGATCGAAAATAAGATAGAATATATCAGAGCAGAATGAGAAGCCGCAATATACGGTCCCAAAATGGATATTATGATTAATGATTCTCTGGGAAGAGAATGGCAGATATCTACCATACAGCTTGATTTTATCATGCCACAGAGATTCAAATTAACATATATCAATAACGAAGGAAAAGAAGTCACCCCAATTATGATACATAGAGCGATTGTCTGATCGCCAGAAAGATTTATGGGTATCCTGATAGAACATTATGCATGAGCATTTCCACTATGGTTAGCTCCAGAGCAAATCAAAATCATACCTATAGCAGAACCATTTTTAGCATATACTAATGAGGTTTCTGAAGCATTAAAAGCAAAATGACTAAGAGTTTGAGTAGATATGAGCACCAACTCTTTCAGTAAAAAAATAAGAAATGCAGAAATACAAAAAATCCCGTACATCGTAATCATAGGTGAAAAAGAGGAAAAAGGAAAGATATTGTCTATTCGTGAATTTAGAAGCAAAAAACAATACGAAATCGGTATAGAAGAATTTGTGGATAAATGCGATAAAGAATATAAAGACAGAGTATCATAATCTTTTATATACTATAATAGGATATGGTGGATTTGCAGGTAATAATAAAAACATTAGATAATTTTTTTGATATTACGTGATGCTGATGTGATTCTGCAATGAGTAGGTTTCTTCCTAGCGTCTATGATCCAATCGGTTTTGATTGGAAAAATTTCTTTGAATCGGATTTTGTCAGAATATTCAACGGATTGATGATAAGATGAGCTGATGAAGTAGGTAAATGTTTTCTTTCGGTTTTTCCTGCTCCAGAAGTTTTGGAGAATTTTCTGAATCAGGCCGAAAAATGAGATATCCTATTCCTACATCATCCTATTCTTATGAGAAGCTGAGATCCTCAATGAAAAATGGGAAGCTTATTTGAACCTATAGATCCTGATGTTTTGCAAAAAATAAAAGATAGGCAACTCTCGGTATATACCTGTCATACACCCTTGGATACCAATAACGAAATATGAACGAATATAGCCATAATGAAAGCTTTATGATGAAAACTCATAGGTGAATTTTTGGAACAATGAAATGGTTTTGTAGGAAGAATTATAGAAATACCAACTATCACAACCAATAAATTGATTGACAAATGTTTGTCGATATTTGATATCCCTTATCTTGATTTTGCTTGAATGGAAAGGAATGATATCACCAAAGTAGCAATCGTAGCTGGAAGCGGGGATAAAGCGGAATATATGGCTTCAGCAGAAAATTTGGGTGCGCAGGCCTATATATCAGGTGAAATATTTAATCGCATTGACAATGATTATGGTAGAAGCAGATATTCTGATGTCAAATCCTATACAGAAAAAACACAGCTTTCATTGATAGGCGTATCTCATGCTGCTTCTGAATATCTCGTCATGAAGATCCAGATGCAAGAATTTATTAAAAACAGCTTCGACATCACCACAATACTGCTTCCTATGAATAAACGACGAGTAGATTAATTCTTAGCAGACCAATTTTTTTATATATTTCCCAACTCACTCATGAAAAAAGAAAACTTTATTATTATCTGAGTCCTTGCAGGTATGGTTGCTGTGCTTGATGTGATTTGAGTTATTACTCTTCCTATCTGAACCTTTGCATCCGGATTTTATATCTGAGCTGCATTTTTTGCCGCATTTGCACTTTGGTTTGGTTGGAGATGATTGATAGCTATTTATATCTGACTCATCCTATGATCGCTTTTCACTGGATTTTCCGTCTTTTCATTTTTTGGTGCATTAGGTAATGTCTTATGAGCATGATTCGTTTGGTTGGTTTTCTCCAGTTTCAAGCTAAATATGGAACTGAAAAAATTCAAGGATTATCTCGGATTCTTTATAGCATGTACATTATGATTTGGTGTGATATCATGAGTATGGACATTGAACGTTCTTAATTATGTAGGCATCATTCCTGATGAAGCCATGAGAGTTGCTACTTATGGATGGATATTCGGAGACGCTGTTGTATCACTTGTTATCTGAATACCACTATTTAAATATCTAAGCCCTGTAATAAAAAGAATTTCTTTGTTTAAATAGTATCATGTATAAAAAACCGACATTTTTGCATTATTTCAAAGAAGATTCCTTGATTTTCAGAATTTGATTCTGACGGAAATTCTTATTGTTTTTTTTGTTGAGCATTTTTGCAATAATAAACGGAAATCCATATATCAACATCTGTCTCTTACTCTTATTCTTTTTGCGATTTGGCGTTTTAGGATTCTTCAATAGAAAAAGAAAACTGCTACTATTTCTTCTGTTCTCTTTTTTGATTCTTGCCGTCGTCCGATTATTGTTTACAAAAGTACCTGGAAATCATATTTTTTTTACATTTCCCTGGCACACATATATTTCCGATTGAACGATTTATCTCATGCTTTTATCGGTTACGAAACGATTGTTGGTGATGACCGTATGAATATTCTTTATGATAATCTCTTCTGAAGACGAACTTATCTCCTTTTTATTGAAAAACAGATTTTCCAGAAAATTCGTGTTTATGATTTCTATAACATTCAATACATTCGGCTTCCTTCTGAGAGACAGCGAAATTGTTTCATATGCTTTCGCTTCACGTACACCTCACAAAAAATCACTTTTTTGAAGGATGAAAAAACTTTTCCTAATCCTCAAAACACTATTCCTATCAAACATAAAAAGGATTGAAACACTTAATAATGCCTTTTATCTAAAGAGCAATGATTATAAAAAGAATGCTTAATGTCGATATAAAAAAGATAGAATATATATTCGAGAAGAAATCAATATCGTCTGATATGCAATTTTCCTTGTCAAAGTGAGATATATTATCAATCCAATGATCCACATGATGTGGCAAAACGACTATTTTAAAATCCTTAGCATGATTATATAACAATTCTTCCACCGTAGATGTACAATGATCAGTCGTTTTTCAAGGGAATTCTGTTTTGGATGGTAATTGTCCTGAATATATAAGTTTTCTGTTCCAGGATGTTGATGATCAATTTCTTTTAAATACCGTACATCATGAGATATATCTCCCTTTGGATGAAAAGAGAAGGAAACAAGCAGATTCTCTTGTGACATACTTCGGGATACAAAAACTTATCGGAAAATTACTCAAAGACCTTTCTAGTTGAGAAAGAAAGATTGTCGCCCTGATATCAGTTTTTGCTCTCGATAGACCCATCATATTCCTGGACGAACCTTTCGCCAACCTAGATCCTAACAATACGGAAATCGTTACCAAATATCTTGAAGAAATAAGAAAAGATAAGATAATCATCATATCTTCCCACGAAAGCACGACACAAACGATATGCAACAAATTTCTGATAAAGAAATGAGAATCTCGGATATTCTCGCAAGATAGCAAACAGACGTACGAAGAAAGAGAAAAAATAAGATTCGAATCTTGTCCGTATGAAGATATACTCTTCTCCATAAATAATATCAGTTATCATTATCCTGATGGAAAAATCATATCGTATCAAGGTATACATCAAGCTAAGAAATGAGATATTATCTTATTGCAATGACATAATTGATCATGAAAGACCACGTTGATCAATATCATTTCCTGAAAATTGACAGTAAGCAAAGGCATGATGGATATACATAATATATCTTTTTGACTCATCCTTCAGGAACCGGAAAAACAGTTATTTGGAAATTCTGTATATGACGAAATCACTTTACATGTACCAAAAAAAGATATCGATGAACATCATGTAGATTCCTTGCTCTCTATGATATGATTATACGATAAGAAGTATGAACACCCATTCTTTTTGAGCAGATGACAGAAACAGGCGCTTTTGATTCTGTCAGTGATTCTAACTTCACCCGAATTATTGATATTTGATGAACCTTTTACGGGAATGGATCTGGAGCTCATCGAAAAAGTTATCCATATATTACGGAAACATTACCAAAAGACGCGTTGCACGATCATATTTTCTGACCAGCATGATGAATTATACCACAGAATCCTTGGATTAAAAAAAATCCACATATGTTCTTTTACTTGATGACCAGCTATATTATGAGAATAAAAAACGGATATGTCGTCAATGATGCCAATATACAGAAGGTTCAGGATATATATCTCAAACCTCTTGCATATATCTCTACACAGCTCAAAAACAGTCTATGAAAAAAGATAATGTCTTTTTATGTTAGATGAGGAGTAGCCGCTGGTACATCGACGCCGTTTTTTTCCGATATGGATATCGTATGTATACTTCATTGAACACCCACCAAAAAAGAACTCGTTTGGGCAAGGAGAATATGCATCCTTATAGAAAAAAAATACCCGTTCATAAAGGATATGGATCTGACACTCATCTCCTATCATGACATAACCGTATGAGCTGCATGGAACAATCTCAGAAATAATTTAGTAACACAATCCATCTGTTTATTCGGTGAAGACATCACTCCATCCTTACCAAAAAAACCGGTCGGCAAGGAATTGTGCAGATATTTGTACGGAGGCCTGGATGAACACCTAAAAAAAATGATGATGTATATTACCCACAAAGAAAAAAAATTCTTTTATATTTCAAGAAGAAGAAATTTAAGGTTTGTCTGTAGGCGGATCATGAGGACAATACTAAGATCTGCATGATGAATAGTTATGCTTTCTAAGCCGTTCTATTCTCCTGATGTAAAGCTCTGTTGTAAAGAATTCGTGAAACTCTATCCAGAATATGCTTCTCCCATGGATCACATACTCACATGGGAATATTTTCCTATAAACAATAGAAAAAAGATAATGGAATTCTTGAATCAATTTCTCCCAAAATATCTCATTTTTTTTAAACAGAAAATCTCTTGATAATATCTATTTCTTTATATAAGCCCTTTAACATAGGCAGCATCATTTTCATTGATATATCATAATCTTTTCAATCAGAGATTCTGAGCGATATCTTCGGTCTCTTTTTTGCATATATACACGACATCACACACAATCTCTTCTTTGACTGTATTTGCTGATAACGGTACAACCCTGAAATTATCTTTATAATCTATATTATATCCATTTAATAAATCACACAATTCTTTTTTTATATCACCGATTTCAAATCGACGTCCACAAGCCTCCATTCTTGAACGAATATGTAATTGATGTTTTCCCAATGATACGCTTATAGGTATTCCTTTGGTGTTGAAATGTTCATAATTTTGTTGTGGATTTCTGATTTCTTCAATCAAATATTTTATGTCTAGATTGTCGAAATCCTGTGTCAATGTATCAAGCATTTCTTTGGATAGCTTATTTTGATTTATATACACCTGATAAGGAGATATCTCTTTGTCTATGATAAATCCTCTCTTATCCATATGTGATCATAGATATAATGAAAGTATGCGATCAGTGAATGATGCGTTGACTTGATATATTTCATCTTTTTCATGTCATTTTATATTCTTCATATACTCGTTATCTGTCGCCTTCGTACAGAATATCGATCAGAATTTCCTGAAAAAAGGGAAATAGCAATAGAGTTTTTTCTGTGAATTATCTGAAAGATTATCAGAAGTCTGGATATGCTTTATCTTCAAATCATCCAAAGTCTGGATAAAAATATCATTTAAGAGATTCTCCTCTTTTTTTGCATCTTCCTTGGTTCATCGGAAACTATTCATTTCACACATACTAAATTCCATGTTTTTCAAAAAACGTGTCTTAGGAACTTGTCTGAAAACGTCCGCTATATTATAATATTTGACCGGTAATTTTTTCGCTGTGGTGCTTTTCTCTATAAAAGCTACAGCTGACAATGTTTCGTATCATGATACGAGAAAAAAATCATGATCCTCGTTTTTGGTACGAAACAATCATTTCTTCTGTAGATGTCATACATATTCTTCTGATACTATCTGAGGCAACTTTATCTTTTCGTATCCGATTTTTTCTATCTTGCTTGTTACGACCTTCTGTAAATTTTCCAAAATTTTGTATCAATAAGGCAATAATGCATATGTTCATCTTGGCATAGAATTAGTCACTCATATCTCCGATTTTTTCAAAAATTTCATAAAGATATCAAAATCTATATCTTCCTGACCAGAACTTTCGAATCTATGCTCATGCCTATTATCCATGTGCCAATATGGGATAAATTATTCTGCCTTATTTTCATTGAAATCTACCAAAAACTTATTTAATTCTTGTAATGATACTTTAAAATCTTTGTTATTTATGCGAAGCGTCACTTCATTATTCTGAGATTCTTTTTCTCATACGATTATAAGAACAGGCGTTCTTTGTATGATAGCCTCTTTTATCTTCTTACCCAATGATTCGTTTCTATCGTCAACTTCATATCTTAGCTCATTGTATTTTAAAGGAGACATAAGCAAGACGCTATCTAACTCTTTTTTAACTTTTTCCATATATTCGTTTACTGTTTCCTTGATTGGTATTACCTTGACCTGATTTGGCATCAATCGGAATGGTAATTTTCCTCAGGTATGTTCTATCAGAATTCAGAGAAATCTATCTAATGATCAGTAAATCACCCTATGGACGATAACGGGTGTTTTCTGTTGGCTGTCTTTGTCAGTATATTGCAAACCAAATCTTTGTGGTAATTGGTAATCAATCTGTATTGTTCAACATTGTCGTTCCCTGTCAAAAGCATCTCTCAGATGAATATCTATCTTGGGTCAGTAGAATGCCCCATCTTTCTCTTTTATTCAATATTTGAATTCTGAGTTAGCCAACAATCCTTCTATATTCCCCTCTATCTTTCTCCATGTTTCTTCTTCTCATAGATGATCATCAGGCATTGTAGACAGATAAAGTTTTATGTCTTTTTCCAGACCGAAGAGCTTATAAAAATCATATACAATTTCTAAGATATCTTTTATCTCATCTCAAACCTTCTCTTCTTCGACAAAATTATGTGAATCGTCTTGATTGAATGATCTTACTCTCAATAATCAATTCAATGATCATGTCACTTCGTTACGATGAAGCGTATCCATATCTGAAAACCTTAGAGGTAATTCTTTATAGCTACGATTTTTTGATTTAAAAACCGTACAAGCATTTGGACAGCCCATTGGTTTAACACATCGTTCGATATCATCTCATTTCACTTTAGTGATCATCATGTCGTCTTGATAGTGATCTCGATGTCCTGAAGTTTCATATAATGTCTTTTTTGCTAAGAGCGGTGCTGCAAATTCCTGGTATCCTTTTGCCTTATGATATTGTCTCCAAAAACTTATCAAGAGATTTTTGAGCGTCAATCATTTTGGGAGCCAGTATGGCATTCCTGGAGAATTAGAATCAAATATAAACCACTCCATATCAGCTCAAATCTTCTTATGATCCCTTTTTTTTGCTTCCTCTAATTTTTCTAGATGTTTCTGTAATTGCTCCTTGTTTTCAAAAGCGAATCATGATATACGAGTCAGCATCTTATTATTAGCATCTCATTTCCGATAAGCTCCAGCAATATTGTTTAATTTGAATGAATCTTTTTTGATATCCTTGATGAGTATGTCACCATC
>CAZJMP010000044.1:0-8273 GCA_964547365.1 uncultured Candidatus Peribacteria bacterium
TCAGGATCAAACAAATCCAGCAGGAGATATTCAAAAATCAGAATATCGATTTCGCTGAAATGACGACCTTATCCAAAGATCTGAGAGAGGATTTAGATCAGCATTTTTCTGTTTGTACGTTGAAGGTCGATAAAGTACTCGAAGATGAAACATCGACCAAAATCTGATTTCAGACGCACGATGGCTACATGATCGAAGCGGTCATTCTCTATCATCGACAGGATGAAAAATACCAAAAAGACGACCAGGAGAAACTGAATAGGATCACCTTATGTATTTCTTCTCAGGTCGGCTGCCCCGTCAATTGCACCTTCTGCGTCACGGGAAAACTAGGCTTCAAAAGGAATCTCACGCGAGATGAAATGATCTCACAAGTGTTGTACGTGAACAATTACATCAAGAAAAAATTCGGCAAGCAAGAAGACGGTTCATTGTATTCCGTCCGCAATATCGTCTTTATGGGTATGGGCGAACCGTTGTTGAATTACGATAACGTGAAAAAAGCGATTGAAATTATGCTCAGACAAGAAGCGGGATTCTCACTCTCCCGTAGGCATATCACCATTTCGACTGCGTGAATTGTTCCATGAATCAAACAACTCGTTAAAGACGAAATTCCCGTCAAGTTGGCTATTTCTCTTCACGCTCCAAATCAGGAATTGCGTGACAGATTGATGCCGATAGCCAAAGCATATCCTTTGGATGAACTCAATAAAGCGATCAGCGAATACGTGAATGCTACGGACAACAGGATATTTTACGAATACATCATGATCAAGGACGTCACCGATAAACCGGAATTGGCGAAACAACTCGCTGCTTTCCTCAAGAAAAAATTGGCTCATGTAAACTTGATTCCATACAATACCAATCCTGCTATCGATTACGTCGAAAGCGACAATGCTTCCATCCAGAAATTCAAGAAAATCCTGGAAGATGAGTGAATTACCGTCACTGTCAGAGATAGTTTATGAAGGAAAATGAAGGGCGCATGTGGCCAGTTAGGATATGAGAAATTAAGCAAGCAATAATCCTTGTTTTTCTTCGTTGTTTCAGTATATTCTCGACACGCCCATTTTGGGATGTTTATTAAGGAGAGCTACCATCACTGGTGGATTAGGGGGTCTATGGCAAAATGTTTTTTTCTTCCGTGCCAGCACGCCGCGGTCATACGGAAATAGACCTTGTACACATCGCCCTAATCTGAGAGGTGTTGGCCTCTCCTTTTTCTATAAAAGAAAATTATATCTCTTTGTCTCGATTCATTGTCTGCTTATTCCTTTTGAATTTCTGTTGTTTTGCGAAGACGTTATAGATCTGCTTGGCGATATCCAAAGAAAGATGTGGCTTGTCTATCTGTACTTCAATTAGCTTTTCTTTGGAGTCATCATATTGCAGTTCTATTCTATTTTCATTGATCCGCTGATTGTTTTCTCAGCTTTTGATGACGATTTTTTTGCATTGATATTTTTTTGCCAATAAGACAGCTATATCGTAGAGTAGTTTCTGCCGAGATATGGTATGTACGATAGGATCGACACTCTGATGTGTCGTTCTGCCGTATCTGTCGTAGTGATCAGCGACAACTGTTTGCATCTGTTGAATAAAAAGTGTTTCAGGATCAGACAATGAAAATGAAATAAGAGCTACGGGTTTTTTGTTGTGGAATAATCATATACCCATAGGACCATCTAGATAGATCTTATAGGTCTCTCATGACCGGTCTTTATAAATATCAGGGTTATCACGATTGACTACTTCCAATGATCTTTCCTTTTTGGGATTGTCACTGGTTTCATGTATAGAGGTTTTGCGTATTGTATCATGATCTATCATGTCACCGTTTTTGTCGATATCTTTTCGATATCGGTTTTCTTCCTTTCCTTTGAGATGTTCATGTCTAGTTGAAAAGGCAGCTAATGAAAAATCATTAGATATATGTGTATAGAGATATTTCTGAATATCCTCAGTAAGTAGGTCGTCAGGAAGTTGTCTCATCATAGTAAAAGAAATGAGTGTGGACATAATATCTTTGTTTTTGGGATAAGGACCTCACGATCAATTATATGCTTTTTCGAGTAGAGAATATTCTCTTTCTGAGTGGAGAAATGTGTCAGTGGAGAGAAAAAAATTTTTTAACTTTTCATTGCGTTTGTTGGAATAAGGATAACAGTTGTGTCGTATTCGGAAGAGTAATGCATCTCAGAATGTGTTTTGTATCGTGGTAAAATCTCATGCTAGGCTCATAAGCAGATCAGCTACTGCTCTTTTAATATCTTTTGGTATGGATTCCAAAAAACTGATATCCTGTGCCTTGTGAGGATGTTGGATGAGAATATCACAAAGCTCTATAGGGTCCATGAGAATATCATTATCATATTCACGTATGCTTATATATCCATGTTCTTTTTTTTGCGTTACAAAAAAATCCTTGACCTTTTTAAAATCAATGCCTGCTTTGGGTTTATATTGATCCTTGAATACATTTTTCCATAGTTTCTCCATTTCCGGATTCTTTTTATATTTCCATGAAGTATTCAATGATTGTTCTTTATCCATACTATTCTTCATACAAAAAAGCTGATATAAAGATACTATAAGTATATTCACACCAGCTTGTTTTTGCAAATTCCTAGATGGTTCGTTGTCCGTGGACTATGCCGATAAGTTTTCGTTGTCCAGCAATGTTTTCAAAGACAAGATACAAGCTTCTCCGATCCATTCATTCGTATTGCGGGTCGATCTGAGGAAAATGATATTCCACGATTTCTTTTCCCGTGTAGACATCGAAAATGTTGTTGATTGTATTTCCTCTATTGAATTTCTGATTGTGATAGATTTCCGGTGCATGTACAAAGTCTGCATCGTAGACAAATTTTTCTCGATATTGTCCGATAGGCAGATCGATAGGCTCTCCTGAACCGTCGTATGCACCTCGGATAAATGTCCTGGAAAGCGCTAATCCATTGTAGACTTCACCTGTACTTAGTACAACATCGCTTCCGGTGTTTACATTCTCATACGGAGAGAAACGGACTCATTGATCACCAACGAATGTGGATAAGGTTACCAGGTCTTGAGTTTTGATAGCGTTCAATACGGCATCTATCGTCCCGGTAAGGTCGAGCGTTCCTGTCGTTGCACCGCAAGAAAATCATGTATCGATGGAACAAGTTTCTGGTTGTTTGCCGCAGCCGGTCAAAAGGAGTCCAAATGTACAAAGGGAAATCAGTATAAAAATTTTTTTCATGATAGTTTTTATACCATATAAAAAGACAGATAGAAAGATAAGATGGTGTAGGATATACTCCTAATCCGTCTGTATCTATCTATACTGTCTCTATATAGTGATTATCGTACGTTTTCCAAGAGAACAAGAGCTCCGTTGTGCGCTGGCGCTATCAAACGGTATGTACTTACGATATCACTATCGGCTGTCCTTTTCAGCATCAGCAATACTCGCGCTCTTTCTTCGAGCATGGACGGATTCTCTATTTTTTTCATGATATTGTCAGCATGGAGCGCTGCAAGATGCTTTTCATACCATTTGTACAGAGTCTCTTCGCCTGAATAGATATTATATTTGTCGCCATAGATCAATCTCGAAAGCATAGTACCGAATTGTGCTCTGTCTACATAGTCATGAGGATTGAATACCTTGTCAGGTGTCTTTCCGTCAGGTTTGAGTCCCATGAGATCAAGCTGACAAGCGGTCTTGATGAAGAATTGCATTTCATCGCTCAAGTTGGCTGCATCAGGGAATTTATCGCATCCTTGTTTGTGGGTATCAGGGAAGAGTCCGATGATCTGGATAGTGAACATCGACATCATTTTCGCTGCTTCCATCCTTATGATAGGGCTTTCCATACGTGCTGCGGTGATAGGACATTTGTTGGTGATATTCAGATTGTATCATCGTTGGAATGCATCAGTGATCTCTCGTGTGTATGGTGAGTCTGATACATCACATGTTGGTGCTGCTGCATGTCAGGTCTCTTCAGTGCTGCTACAACAAGTATTGTCATAATAACTTTCTGAGGCATCAACCCCTGTTTCGTTGGCACATGCGAGATTGCTTGGCAATGTACAGTCGTCAGGAGCGGTTATTGATCCTCCTCATCCGCCGCCTCATCCACCTCCGGTTCATCAGCAAGATCCTATACATCATCATGTGGTGATAGGAGGTATATAGAGTTTTTGCAGATACAGTGTTTTCCCTGAGAGGACAGCCTTGACTGTACTATTATTCCCTGAGATACTAAGATTGGTTGAATCAAAGAAACTAATATATGTAGCGGTTCAGCTAGAGGTTTCTGTTCATTTATAGATATCCATACCTTGATTTTCCGTGCCGCAATACAATGTTCATGTATTCCCTGTTGTCGTGAATGATGGATTGATTCATCCAGAGATCATGAGCGTCGTTCCGCTATATACGAATGGAAGATTAGTTCATGTCTGTATGGTTATCGTGCTACAGCATCCGAGCTCCATACATGATGGTCTTGTTCAGAAAATATAATCTCCTATTGTGTCGATAGTTCCTACCATATCTTCTGCATAGACATGCACTTGGATTGTTCATGAATTAGGGAAATCAGGATGATTGAGTATATGTACAAAATAATCAGGTTGATTAGCATTACCAATGACTCAAGAGAGATTTAGATCGCTTCCTGAAAAGATATATGGTCCATATACTGTTCATCAGATTCCTTGCAAGGTAACCCTGATGCTTCATGAATCTACACCAGCCCGATCGTCGGCTATTCATACTATGATAGGAGCGTTGGTGTCTATCCATTCAGCTCATGCTGTAGGCGTATCTGATCCAGCGATAAGCCATGGTCATACGGGTTGATTGAAAACAAATGGTCAGAAATTTGTACTATTGTTCATACGATCTCTTACTGTTCATACAATAGTGATAGGTTTCTCTATACCATAATCAAAAAGCTCTGATCAATTGATGTTGAGATAATAATTACGATTCAGGAATTGCCATGTCATCCCACTAGCTGCTGCAAATAATGACGAACCTGGCAAAAAATCAAAAGCACTTCCATAAAGATATTTTCCTGTTCCATTTCCAGAGACAGATATGAAAAAGCTATTAAGATCCACTCAGTATTGATTATTTATTCACCAATTATTTATTGTCCATGTACCGACACCTGGGATTCAACCAGTTCGTACGTATGGGACATTAGTCGATGATGATCATATATTGTCAGTCAAATTGATAGATAATCAGCTAAGATGTGATTTTTTTGTTCCTGCAGTAGGTGTATTCACTACATACGAAGGAGCATTAGTGTCTGTTACACATGGTGCCTGTTGGACATAGAAATATCAGGTGATATATGGCGTCTGATGAGCGGGGTTTATAAGCTCATATCCTCCAGGTGCACTCAAGGTCGTTTCTGTAGTGGCTGATCATGAGATATATTCCATTGCAATATATCATGTGTAGGTCGTTGCTGAAAAAAGAGGTACGATACCAATAATCGTTCAATATGCTCAACCGTTTCAGATATAATTGATGAGATCGTTTTTACGGTCGATTTGCAAGATAGTGTGATCTGATCCTGGTTTCCATGATGGGGAGGCAGATGATGATCGATCAGCGAATGTAGCAGAACTAGCATTGAAAAGGTTAGTCCTCAGTATGCTAGCTACATCAGAAGTGGAATACGAAAAATGTCCGCTATCGATGATAAGATGGAATCTTCCTGCTCTGACTCATTCACCTTCCGTGTTGATTTTGATCATAAGAGATTCGCTACATCATTGTTGGAATGGATAGCTTGTACTATTGTCGAAATAATAATATTGTCCAGTTACGAGAGAAAATAATCCTCACAAGAGAAGAAATAGAGTGAATAGTATGTTGTGATGACCTATTTTTTTGCTCATTGCTTGCTGGTCTTATAATAAAGGAATAAAATCGTTGTGAGTATGATGAGTCAAGTAAACGCTAGCAGGCTTTTCCGGTTAATCACCTTTTTTATCAATTGATCGCGATCTATTTTTGCCAAGAGCATTCTGAGATTTTTATGTGCTATTCATCCTTTGATGTCATCAGCAGCATTGTGCGTACAGGATCATTCATCTGCAAAATGATAAAGTGCGCTTCCTACAGTATCAAGGATATCTATTCATCAAGCCATGCTAAGGTTACTATCCGTTGTAGATCATTTTTTGGTGAAATATAATTTTATGCTTCCATCGGTATCTGCATTGTCTTTTTGCTTGAGATATAGCGTTCATATGCTTCAGCTTCCTGACACACGATTGCTTTTTTCAGTGCTAAATCCTACGAGATGGATCATATTGCCTTCGATTTTCGGAGGCAAAAAATACGGGAACAGGTTTGAAGGGACAAAATCCACGAATTCAAGTGAACTTTCCATAACAATATCTGTTGCCGCTGTTTCCTTATCTTGCGTATCTATGATGATCTCCGTAGCTACTATACATCATTTCCCTATATCTCAACTATCGGGAGAAAATCTGATTTCTGCCGCCGTACTGACTCAGAGGATCATGATGAGTGTCGCTATTCCAAGAATCTTTTTCATCATTGCTATACTGCTAAAAATAAAATAATTGTTTTTTTATTGAACGATGATCGTTCCGTTGGTATAGATAAAATCCAATCCATCCATTCATGTGATATAGAGTTCATCTCATGTATACAAAGTTCCATTGATTGATATGCCGTTCGTGTCGTATATTCAGATATTTCATTGGAGGATTGTTCAGGTATATGGTCGTCAACACATGAGGATGTCGTTGTTTGCTCATGTGAGATAAGGATATGGTGAGTTATTGTTTGTTCATGTGACAATGATTATTTCTCCAGAGAAGGAGTATGTTCAAGCATAGATCCCTCAGAAAATATCTAGTCCGAAGGTGTCTGTACATCACCAAAATGAACAGCTTGGCCTTGTCGTGAATTGCCGGCTATCGTTACGTATATTGTTAGCTAAATCTTTGACGGATCATGTAATGGATACTAAGGTATTGTTGGGGAAGTTCCATTGTGGTGTCAATGATACGGCATATGATCAAGAGTTTCCAAGTCATGGTTGTCCGCTTATCAAAGTGATAGTAAGATCAGTTCATGAATAGGTCTTTCCTGTGTACAACAAATCAGTTCATGAATAGATGGCAGGGATACTGATACTGATGCTTCCCGTGTCTATTCCTGCTCGATCATCCAAAAACGTAAAGGTTATCGGACTGATTTTATTGTCTATGAATGTCGCTCAATCCGTTGGTGATGTCATAGCTATGGTAGGAGCCAAAGGAGAATTGAATGTGGCAGTGAAATTGCCTGTATGAGTATTCCCTAATTCATTCGGATTGTCTGATCAGACAATTGTTATAGTAACTTGCTTTTCTACTTCGTATCCAAACGGAGCAGGAGAAGCAAAGCTCACGGCATATCATCTGTTTTTGCTATCTCGAGTATATCTGTTGATAGAACTGTTTCCTGTCCATTGATTGATATTGAGATTCGCTGGATTGAGAGTATATGACCGTCATCATCATGTACAGCTTGGACATGCAATAATGACTTTGATGGATCAGCTAGCTACTCATGCTTGATTGTCTACGCTACCTGGTGCTGGTTGATAATTGTTGAGGTTGCTCGTATTCAAACCGGAATATCGATAATGACTTCTGTTGTTGGTGTTTGTCATAGGAACGATTCCTGCAGCTGTTCATGGTCACACTCGATCATACAGCACAAACGAGATGGTTTGTCCGGTAGAGATATATCTTGCGCTGTTAGCGGGAGAAAGATTCGTCATGATCGGAGCTTCATTGTCTATGATACATGGCAATGGCAAAAAGGTATACATAGCATTCGTTACTCATGTGAGGATATCTAGTGATGAGATGCTTGAGTTGATGACAGCACCATCATCGGTGGTATTGCTGTCAAATGTTATCGCTCATCATGTTATGGTAGTGAACTCCAAATATGTCGATAAGATATTTTGGGTTGTATAAAACAAGAAATTCGCTGCCGTGAGTACAGAAGATCATGAACCGCCAGGTTTGACTCCATAAGATCTATACAAAAATCCGCTTGAGATAAATCCGTTGGTGGTGCTAGTGAAAAATGGGTTGATGGACTGATGGAGTATCGCTATATTCCCGCTGTCAAATTTGAGTGTGCTATCAAACCCGTTATAGCTTTGTCCGGCAGGATTGATGAGTATTCCAAAATTATATTTGCAGTACAATTTGAGTTGCGTACC
>CAZJMP010000045.1:0-4541 GCA_964547365.1 uncultured Candidatus Peribacteria bacterium
AATTTGAAGCCTAATTTTATCCTTTCCAACCAGTGTATCTCTGGCAACGGCAATCCGTGTTTTTGCAGAAAATCCAATTCCATCGGAACGATTCTATAAAAATTTCACTGTTCGTCTTTGATTACCTTTTTGAGTATTTCTGGATTAATCTCCCATTCACCTTGTGTATTGAATCACTGATACTGAGAGAAATCTTTGCTTGTAATGATTTCAGCATTTTCAGGCATATCGACTTTTATATCTTCATCACGTCGCAAAAAGCCTTCCTTAGTAACTTCTTCTTTGGTGAAACTATCGTCGATCAAATATCCTATCGTATCATTAAAATAGAATGCATTCATCGAAGCAGGGAAAAATTTTCATAAGGATCAGTCTTTATCCATGTTTCCTAATATTTCATTCGCCTTTTCAAACCATTCTTCTTTGGTATATTGCTTATTGAGGATGCAAAATGATTTATTCTTGAGACCGACACAGCCGAGACAGTATGAACAGTTTTCACAGAACATACAATAGTAGAGATTACTGGACCGATAACTATAGGCGCACATATATACATTGCTTCATCATCATGCACCATAACACCCGTAATTATCCGAACTCATGGGCGTTCATCCTACACAGCAATCAAAAATATTTGCATCAGGTTCCGATCATCCATAACACACAATATTATTCCCATTTTTTACCTGATATGCTCTCAATCCGTTTTTCACTCATTCTGAATTTACTATAAAATTCCCTTCACAATCATCGCTATGTATATTATTCCCTATATGGGACATCTTTTTAAACCGATCCAAGAAAAAAATCTTTTGTGATAGAATCTTCTCTTTTTCCTTCTCATATTCCTCTTTTGATAATACCTTGTTGTATATACAATATTTCTGATTGGTAAGATTATCACAGAAAAGACATTCAGAACATCATATCAGATTAGTACTAAATCGGATATTATTCGATTCCACGATATATTTAGAATAGAATACTTTATATGATTTGATGATTCATGATGATTGATACACTATATCACATCCATCTCGCACCATCATACTATCGAAGACATTATGGGTATTGAGTTTTACATAAAAACTATACAGAATATTGGAAACATCTCCTCACGTCTGATAAGAAAGATAGATATTTTTACCTCACCATATACCATCACTATACAGTACATTTTCATTTGTTCACGTGAAATGAGGACTCAATATACCGACTTCTTTTCTCAATGAGGCTATCTGATCGAACAAAGATAAGGAAGAATCATATTCCCTTCATTTTTCAATAAATCAGTCCCTTATTTTTTCATATTCCATCGTAGAATATAGAGGGAAATCTGTCTTATCGGAATAATTAGTAATAGTGCCATTGTTTTTTCTAAACACAAGACCATACCGGCTACAGATCTCTTTTACAAAATCTCTCCAAGGCGTATTTTTCCTTTTTTCCTTGATCTTTTCTTCCCATAGTTTTAGATCCATAATAAAGAATGTTATTGATAAAAAATTTTTGCTACCTGGTAATGATTGACTATATTATCGGTTCTGCAAATTCTTCAATCGTCTTCATAACATCCGCCTGTTTCTCTATCACCCTTTTGGCTTCTGCAAGCGATCTTGAATATTTAGCCCTGGATATTTCATAAAGATTGGCTATATAATTTCTATTAACGGTAACATCAGGTGTCCAGCACGCTTTGAGACTAAACGGATCTTTTACTTGTCCTTTTACAAGAAGTTTACAATAAAACTCTCTCATATTGAGATTACCTAAATCGTATCCATTCAAAAACGGTTGGAAGTGTTGTTTCATATATTCAGCATCTTCAGAAGAGATCCTGAAGCTTACTAATGTTCCTACATTTCCAAAAAGGGAATCTGATATATTTTCTGGGATTTGCTTGATATATTGATGGGCTACGGACAACGATAATCCATATTTTCTTGCTTCCGAAAGTATTTCATTGAACGTATCTGTGGCGAAGTTCTGGAATTCATCTACATAGAGAAAGAAAGGAGTTCTTTCATTTTTTTCCACTGATTGTCTTCCCATAGCCGTCTGGAATAGTTTGGTCACAAACATAGCGCCAAGGAATCCCATGATTTCTTCCTGAAGTTTCCCCTTCGGCAGTTTTATGAGCAATATTTTGCTTTCGTCCATCACTTTTCTGAGATCTAGCTTATTTTCTGGCGATGCAAAGATATTTTTGATGATATCTATTGAGAGCAATTGACCGACCTTGTTCAAGATCGGCATAATCGCTTCCGTATTGAATTGTTGAGACCATCATGCAAACTCGTTGGTCCGGAAGTTCCTGACTACATCATCCTGGATAGCATTGATCATATCGTATCTGAAATCCTTATCCGTCAACGCCCTGATGATATCGAACAATGTCGATCTCGGTTTATCGAGCAATGCGAGAAAAATCATTCTCAGTACATGCTCAAGTTTAGGATTCCGGTTGGCTCAAAAGAATTTTTTGAAGATATCGATAAATCATTTTGCCAATATCTGTTTGGATTCATTTGCCTGGATATCCAATGGATTCATACAGAACGGATATTCACTATCCGTAGGATCGAAGATAATTACATCATCCTTGCGTGATTCTGGGATATGTGTCATAATCTCCTCTATCGCATCTCCATGCGGATCTATAACTCATATTCCTTTTCCTTGTTTGATATCATTGATCATGAGATTGAGCAAAAATTTGGATTTACCTGTCCCTGTTTTCCCGACAACATACATATGTCTCAATCTATCTTCATCATATATCCCAATAGGCACCGTAATAGACCTGTAATCCGATATTCCTACGATATTTACATCTTGAGGAAAGTTTTTTGGCAAGATTTCTCCATTTTGAGCAAGAGTATAATCAAAAGACGGCACACCTACAGGCAAAGCCAATTTCCTGGATTTTACGGTAAGCAAAGATGTCTCTATTTTTGGATTCTTTGGAAAATGGAAAAAATTGGATATTTCTTTTGTAGTAAGCAGGTACGATTCTATCTTGCTTTTTTGTTCTTTGAGATCCACAATCAACGCTCATACATTTTTATGCATTTTGATTACGAATTGATTGGATGGATAATTCTTAAACACAGAGAAATTATTAAAGACAGACTTAATTTTGCCTTCTGCCATTTCTTTGTTTTGAGATTGCGTAATGATATATATTCTTATATCAAAAAGATTATCGTGCAGTTTGCTCTTAAAGTATTTTTCTCATTCTTCCTTTCGATTCTTGTTTATATTACGAGAAAAAAGATATTTATAAAATTGCAATGCTAGTTTTTTTCTCAGCTTTCGATGATTAAACTTTGATTTCATAAAAAACCAAAAATTTTCATTTTCCACTGCTTTGAAATCAACATAGAGACTTATCTTATCATTGATCACATCTAGATTTTCAAATGTCCTGAAAAGATTGGATATAAAATCGCTATCATCTGATTCATCCATTTTAAATGGGAAAAAACCTTTATTGGACAAAGATATTTCTCCGACCACTGTTTTGTATCTATCATATCCCCAAATATCTTTGGTATCTGGAACTATCTGAAAATCATTGAAATGCGTATAAAATTGCGATTCAAATCCTGCATAGGTAGATTTTGGCGTATCCAAAGAATAAAAAATCTCTCATTTGGAATAATGGATCCCTAGCGTGAAGTGCTTTTTGGATAATGTTTTGGAAATATCATCAAGAAATTCTTGGAAACTCTTCTTTCCCTCGTCAAAAGAATGATATATTTTTATCAAATGCGACATCAAAAAAAAATTATGCGAGTAAAATTACCTGATTTGTGTAAAAAAACCACTTATAATTGTACTTTTTTTTTCATAAAAAGCAATAAATAGATGCTATAAAAGCATCATCCATCCATAATATTATACCAATTTTCGGTAATATGTACATACCTGCAGTCGTTTTTTTTATTTTTTCTATAACAAGAAAAACTGATCATTCAGTAAGACACAAAACAATCAATACATTTTAAAAATAACTTTAGCTATCCATATATTTCGCGATTAAAGCAGTTTTCACAATAAACTTTTCTTTGATAATCTTGTGGATATATACTGAGAACAGCTTCTCCGCAATGATCACATTTTCTCAGATACAACACTCTTTTTGCCGCTAACCCCATTCTTTCATCATGACGGACATCAGGATGTTTACGTGGCAACGGCAAACCATTCTTGCGATAGAAATCCAACTCCGATTTAACGATACGGAATGGCCTTCCGCTCACTTCGCATACAAATATTTTTTTGAGAATATCATCGGTTACCGTAGAGATATCGGCGGGAATTTGGTCTCATTTCAATATTTCAGCATTTTCGGGAATTATCGGATCATAATTTTTATCTTGTCGTTTATATCCTCTTGCTATCGCTTCTTCGCGGGTAAGCGGAAAAAATTCTTGAGCTATCGTTTCATTGTATCCTAACGAAGAGAATGCAGGATTGAAAAGTTCTCATCGTTCTCAATTCTTTTGCATATGCTCAATGATCTTGGATACCAA
>CAZJMP010000045.1:4641-7564 GCA_964547365.1 uncultured Candidatus Peribacteria bacterium
TTTTTTACTTCGTTCGTCGCAAAAACATATTTGCTATCTTCAATCTGTCAGATATCGAACCCGACAACTACATTCTTGGAATTGATGATATTACTTCATACGCATTGCTCTGAAGATATCATTTCTGTTCATTCCACGATGTTTGGCAATATTTGTTTCTGTTTTTTGCTGTATTCCTTTTCAAAATCTTCCTTGCTTACCGGCATATTGTCTATGTAATAGCTTTTCCCATCAAGATTGTAGCAATTCATGCAGTGCGAACAGTTCTTGCAATTATAGAGATTTGCGCTATCTCTTACACTTTCGCAATTGATGCAATAAAAACAGTTGAATCATTTTGTTACATTGATACATTGATAACACCGTTCAGAATCGAACAAGATATGGTTGTCCATGCAATATGAGCAATTATATATCCTGCTTCCATATAGTGAGCTTACGTCATTCACTCCTCAAAAAACGAAATAACAATCCTTTGATTTCATACAATTGTTCGTATATTCCGAGTTCTCCATGCTTTGGGATTCAGTAGTTAAGCTTAATTTTGGAACATCCAATTCCAATTCGACGAATTGGTCCAAAAAAGTTCTATTGAAGTCAAAATCCCTTCCATAGACCATAGGATCCCGCTCATCTCACCATCGAATTTTTGGATCATATACCTTATAGGGCTTATCTGGCGAATAGATTGAAATAACATCCTTTCCTGAAAAATCACATTTTCTTTTGTAGAGTTTTCTTTCGTTTCTAAACATCAATCTTCTTCTTTGTCTTTCTTCAGGGCATAATGTAGGTGTAGGTATCTGATAGCGTTTTCCATTGAAACTAGGAGATATCTTATCATAGAAATCCAAATCAGATTGATATATGGGGAATTCTGCTCACGATACCTTGCATTTTTTTCGTTCCGTTATAGGATCATTGAGTCACTTTGAAATAAATTCATAGACATCCTTTGATGTATAATACATAATCATCCAAAATATCAAATAAAAAAAACATCATAAATTCCCAAACTTTTATATAATATTCCATATTTTTCAAGCGCTTTTACAAAAAGCATCTCAAGAAAAATTCGCTTGATTCATCGATATATTCATATATATAGGAAGTAAGCAATTTTATTTGTTTTAAACAAAGAACATGCAAAAAACAAATTCCAACGGAATCTTCATCCTAGGAGCAGCGTTAATTCTTGCACTCGGATTGACCATCCTCGGATATCTTCTTTTTAGATCCAATATGGCGCAGTCGCCTTATGGTATGGCCAATAGCATTACCGTCAACGGTGAAGGAAAAGCATATGTGACGCCTGATATGCTTATCGTCAATCTTTCTGTCTCCGAACTTGCGGACACTACGGAAAAAGCCCAGACTCAAGCGGATGAAAAAGTAAACAAGGTGAAAGATATCCTTTCTGGATATACCATCCCTACAAACAATGTTAAAACTACGAACGTCAACGTCTATCCTGAATACGATCGAAGCGAACCAAGCGGAAGAAAACTCTTGGGATACAGAGCTCAGCATAGTTTGAGCATCACACTTACCGGAGAAAATTTCGGTGAGATCTGAGGCAAGATTGTATCTGACATTGCTGCTATCTGAGGCGTAAATGTCGATAATACCTATTTTGATCTCAAGGACAAGAACGCAGCATTGGCGCAATGACGCGACAAAGCATTGCAGGACGCAAAAGCGAAAGCGGAACAATTGGCGAAAGCAAGTGGCCGCAAACTCGGAAGAGTATTGACTATTACCGACAATACCTATTACAGCATACCTGGTCCTATCTATTATGCTAGAAATGAAGCAAAAGGTATGGGTGATGTAGCTATGGATAGTGCAGTAAGCAGTCAATCACTTTCACCAGGAGAGACTGAAGTTACGGTAAATGTAAATGTCGTGTATAAAATAAAGTAAGTATATTCCGTTCTAGATTCCGGCTGCAAAACGTAACGCCGGAATGACGAGAACGGAAGGTAAAAAGACGCCTCTTCGGCGTCTTTTTTTTATGTAAAAAAGGTGGGGATATCCCCACTTTATATATATCAAATCAAAAGCTATGTATGTTTCGTTGCTTTGCGAGATCGAATCCACACTCCCCGTCCCACGATAAAGAATATCAGGAAAAATCGTTGAGAAATAGTAAACCGGCCATGGAATTCGAGTTGAGAATCAGCCCTGAGATATTCTAGACAGAATCTAATGAAACTATACCCTATCAGAAAGATAGACACTATTTTCCCTGGTTGGACGCTTTTGGTGCACACTCGGGTGCGGATGACAGAAAGCGTAATGATCAGCAGCACAAATCCTTCCAAAAAGCTAGATAGAAAATTCGTATTCACTCTCAAGAGTCAATCCACATGCGGATAGATATGCATCAGTCATAACTGATTCAAAAAAGAAAAGAACGGATATCCGAATTTTCCCAACACATCCGAAGCTACGATACCGTAGAGTTCCTGATTGAGATAATTCCCTATCCTTCCCAACATGATACCAAATGGTAAGATAGCGAGAATCAGATCTCAGAGCAGAAGGAGCTCTTTCCATCAGAGTTTTTTTCTTCGCATCAAGATGAGCATCGTTATCGTCACTCAGAATATTCCTCCGATAAACGACATGCCTCATTTCCGGACTTGGAATATCTCTGCAGGATGTTGCAGATAATGCTGAAAATCGTAAATAATCACATGTCCCAATCTTCCTCCCAATAATACGCCGAAGAATATGCAAAGCATGAGATCATCCAGATGTTTTTCCAGGAATGTCTGCAGACGTGGAAATGTCTTTCAGAATATATTTTTTTTGGCGATCCGCATCAGAAACAGATATCCCGCCAAAAACGCAATGAAATAGAAAATACCGTATCGATAGATATCTATGGAACCGATGGAAAATGCGATCATGACTCTTG
>CAZJMP010000046.1:0-5698 GCA_964547365.1 uncultured Candidatus Peribacteria bacterium
CAGTTGGGACAGATATATTGCTTATCAGGATTCTCTTTGAGGATTTTCTCATATTCCATATTGATCAGCTTCGCCGCATAGGTAAGCTCTACGACCTTTTCACAGCCGATCATCTTGAGATTGATGATGATCTCCGGATATCAAAAATCCACCGGGAAACTCGGCGCCAATAATCAGATGAATTTCTCTTTCCTTAACGCATCTACGATAGTCTGGAGCTCTGGAGTGAGAACCATGGAAACTAGTTTAGAATTTAAAATTTAGAATTAAGAATTGAGAATTGAAAATTGAGAAGGTCTCTAAATTAAGATTTTCTAAATTTTTTTCTTTTTCTAAATTCTGAATTATTGTTATAAAGTATATACGATTTTATCGCCTATTTCCAACTCCTTTTTGTAGCAATAGCGTATAAAAGATGTTTTTCAAAGATTGACTTTATGAATCGTTTATATATAAAATACTGGAAACAGAAACTTAAACTAAAATCAAACATATGGAAATGAAAAATTTAAAAATCGGACGTGTTTTTTTTGACAGAGAAAGGGGATATCCTGTTATCATTAGTTACGTCAACCATGAACAAAATTGTGTTCGTTGGATTTGTTTCGTAGATAATGAGGAAACAGATAATATTCCTATTATCACTAAAGAAAAACCTAATCGTAGACTGGAAGATCTGGTCTCAGTTGATGAAGAAAAAACAGTACGTGATTATCTCTCTTGTAGAAAGGAGAAAACACTAGAAAAAGTTAATAACTCATCAAGGGAACTTCTTGAACAGCAAAAAAAACACGAAGAAATCGTACGGGAGCTATGTCATGAATTTGCTTTCGAAAAAGAAATCATGATGACGCTTGAAAAATTTCACAAAAAATTACCAAAAGAGTAAGAAAACTGATCCATGACCTGTTTGTGCATTACAGACAGGCTTTTTTATACCGTATACATTATTTTATCTCAGATATCCAATTTATTTTTTTCTTCAAAAGTCCCTACGACATTTTTCATACTAATCTCATCTACGTCATCGATTTCCGGACAATTCAGCCGTGGCCTGACGACTAATGTTCACTTATAAATTTCCGTAATGTAGCCGACGTCCTGGGCTCACATTCTTGCAGCTTCTCTCGCTAATAATTGTTTGTTTACTAACTGTCTAATCTTTGTAAACCTAGCTCTAATTTCCGCATCATCGACTTTGTTTGGTAATTTGCTGGAAGCTGCCAATGGCTCATCGTGATATTCAAAAAGAGCGATATTATCAAATTTCGTTTCATCGACAAATTTCAAAAGTTTTTCAAAATCTTGTTTCGTCTCGCCGGGAAATCCGATGATCAAATTCGTTCTTACAAATCTGATCGGAAAGGAATCTTTGATCTGAGAAATAAATTTCTTTATATAATTTTCATCGTAGAATCTTCCCATTTTTTTCAGGACATTCGAACTTATATGTTGCAATGGGATATCGAAATACGGGATAAATTTTTTCAGTTTTTTCAGCTCTTTGACTTGGTTTAGCGTTACGATGTCGGGATAGAGGTAGAGGAGTCTGTAGCTGAAGTTTCATTGTAGCTTGTCCAACTTTTTCAATAGTTCCAATAATTTCGGCTCTCCGTACAGATCACTTCCATATCTTGTGGTGTCTTGCGCTATCAAAATAATTTCCTGGATGCCATTAGCGATCATCTGCTTCGCTTCATCCAAAACTTTTTCTATCGGGAGAGATTGTTGTTTCCCTCTGATATCTGGGATGATGCAAAACGTGCAATGATTGTCACAGCCTTCGGCTATTTTTAAATACTCATATTTCTGATCGATGTTCGTGTAAACTCTTGGTGATGTCGAGAATTCAAATTCACCGTATACCTTGCTATCATATCATTTCACCAATTCCTTGATGGTAACTTTGTTCAAATCGCCTCGGGATAGATAATGGATATCTTTAATATCCTTACTCTTCGTTAGCTGCTTGTAATATTGCACAGCACAGCCCATAAGGTAGACCGTTTTTTTCGCTTTCAACAATTGCTTCACAGTCTCATTCGCTTCATCTCTTGCAGAAGAAATAAACCCGCAGGTATTGAGAAAAACTATTTTGGTTGCTTTATCGAACGGATCAGCGAAATAATTCACCTGATAGTCGTGCGACTTCATGCTCATATCGAAAATTCTTCCCAAAAAATACTGGCTATCGACCAGGTTCTTGGTGCATCAGAGATTTATAAGGGAAAAATTGAAGGGTTGCATCTATGTGGAGCTAAGTATTGAAGTAAGAATAGTATCCATGACTACGATCGGGTTGGGAGTGGGTACGGTCTGATCGGTATCATGATGGTGTTCCATGCGTTCTAGAAATATTTTTTTTTGTTTTTTGGTGAGTTTGTTGATGCGTTCCACGACGGATCTAAAGAGCTTTTTGTTGTTTCGATGTTCATTTATTTCTTCTTCGCTTGCTTGAGTGAAATTATCTGGTCTCATGATATAACAAGCACCATTATTGAAATAATGCTTCATTACCATTATATGTTTAGATCATTTTTCTAGTCAGAGGTTATGGAAACATACTTCTTTAAGCGATTCGAATTCCATACATTTGAGGCCATAGTCTACATTTGCGAACAACGTGCGGGCAACATCATCTGATACATCAGTATTATCAAGTGAGTCGGACTTGGCGAATGTGTGTGAGCCTTTTTTGGGGGTGTTTTTCATGGGTTTATAGATATATATAATATAAATCTATTTTTTTCTCTGTTTTCTTCTTCATAGTATGATAGCTCACATCAAAAGTATATCGATGATAACGAGATAGAGAGGAAACGCTATTTCAGTGAATCAGAATTTTTTTAATGCAAAGAAACTCGTGAGTGCATTAAACAGTCATCATGCAAAGGCAATAGGGGATTCTGTTTCAGGATGCTGTCGTCATTTGATGAGTGTGGGAATTGCTGCAAGAGCATCACTGATGATGGCAAACATAATTGCGATTGCTGGATCCTTTGTGATATATCGTAGAATTAATGCTAATAAAGAAAACAATCAACACAAGTAATCGGATTTTTCAAGTTTCCGATATGCTTTTTTATTGACGAATGAAGAAATGAATACCAAAAACGGACCGAATCATGATATGAAAACAGGAAGGACTGCTCGACGTACACCATCCGAGAGTGCAGCTCATGTAGCAATCATAGGTGCTATCGATCGAAGCAATCGAGAAACTCTATTTGGTTTAGTTTTCCCTTGTAGGGTATCTCTGACATAAGAGAGTACTCACAATAATCAAACGATTGCTCAGAGAAAAACGATATATTGAATCATGATGTCGTTGTAAATAGTATAAAATTACTCTTCACCGAAGACTTCAGCAACTCCATCTTTCAAACTATATCACTTCATAAACTCCTTGAGGTGAGGTTTTTGTTTCAAGAGCGTTTCTATGCTTTGCAATAAACTATCATAATCTCCGGACTTCGGATAGACGTAGGTGATTGGATCCAATAATCATGTTGGTCTGATAATTTGCTCGACGACTTTGTCTGAAAGATTCAATTCATACTCAGCTGGTGTAGCTGACAAAAAGATAGATTTAGCATCTTTCTTATGCTTCTTGACTAAGGTAAGCATCTGATTTTCTCCACGTGCGGCTTTCATGTTTTTGTACTTGTTGTAGATCTCGATATGGGTGTTTGAAACGTTTGCATCGAGGTCAAACGCTTGATCCGGCATGATATTCTCCATATCGACTCGGCCCAAAATTCATTCAAGCTCCTCGAATCTCAATGGTCTGTGATCGACCGCAGAGGGGAGTCTGAATCCATATTTGATGAGGTTTGTTTTTCTTGCTCTATCGCCTCCAGGCATCGCTCTTAGTTGTGGTAAAGTCATATGCGATTCATCGACGATGAGGAGGAAGTCATCCGGAAAATAATCGAAAATCGTGTTCGGAGGCTGTCCCGGCAATCTGTTGTCAAAATATAAGGAATAATTTTCGATTCAATTAACAAATCAGGTCTCCTTGATCATCCTGATATCGTATTCCACTCTTTTCTTGATCCTCTCGGCCTCTACCAACATTCCCTGTTTTTCGAATTCTTTGACTCTGAGCTCTTTCTCGGCATTCATCTGTTCGAGGATGGTATCCATATCTGAGATGTCCTGTAAAAACTGCGTTGCTGGCCGGATGCTGACTTTCGTTCTATTACCATGCGACTCGAACGTCACCGAATCCTTCATCTCTATAATCTCGAGCTTCTCTTCGTTGAAATGCAGTCTGTAGACGAACTTCTCCGTACTAGAAAAAATATCCAGGACATCGCCCTTGAACTCAAACATACCGTGTTCTATCTTCGCTACGATCGGCTTGTATTGCATGCGTAATAATTGCTTCTTCAGTTCCTTGAAATCATACTCTTTGCCAACCTCCAGCTGCAGACAGTTCTCTTCAAAGAATCTTTTCTGTCCTAGACCGTAGAGTGACGAAGCGGATGCTACGACGATAACATCTTTTCTGGTGAGCAATGAAGCCATAGTCGCAAGCCTATACATCTCGATCTCCTGATTGATGGTCGCTTCTTTTTCGATATAGAGCCCTTGATCCGGCAAGTAGCTTTCCGGCTGATAATAGTCGAAGTAGGAGACAAAATAGTGTACGGCGTTATTCGGGAAAAAGTACTTGAACTCCGTCGCGAGTTGCGCCGCCAAGGTCTTGTTGTGCGATATGATTAATGTCGGTTTCTGTATATGCTGGATGATATTCGCCATGGTGAAGGTCTTTCCCGTACCGGTCGCTCAGAGGAGCGTGATCTTCTTTTTGCCGCTTTCGAAGGTTTTCTTGATTTGCTCGATAGCTTGTGGCTGGTCTCATCCTGGTTTATAATTCGATTGTAACTGAAACATATTCACACTAAGTGATAAATACTATCTATATAGGAAATTCAGTCGTGAATTCCACAGCTAAATAGGATAATGATGCATTTGGGTTGATATGGAAAAAAATATCAGTATAGGGGTACGACCAAAAACAAAATGATTATGATGCATAGTAATGAAAAAAAAGGTACACTCGTGTATACCAGCGAGCAGAAAAAACGTAAAAAGAGTAAGGAACAAAAGCAACCGTATGTTCGGAAAAAACGTGACCTCATTCACGATGAAATATTGGGAGAATTCTCCAGATATGGTATGAGGGTGCGGTGACGTATGATGTAGTAATGGTAATAATCCGTATCTTATAACCTAAGTGCGGATTTTTTTCGTACATAAATGATTTATTTTACAATTGACATTAATTATAAAATATATATAAGTAAAAAACAATAAAAAACAAAAAAATGAGAAATCTATTGATTTTTGCAGCTGTTGCTGCTTTGTTATTCGCATCGTGTTCAGGTAGAAGTAGCCGGAGACGTAATATTGTCAGGGAGGTAACAGATCTTACCGTCGACAGTTGTCAGTATGACACATCCGGTAATATTCTTTATTACTCTGATGGAGAGGTTGCGGTAAAACGACTCAAGGGAGATACTATGATAATCGTCAGTATTAATGGTAGCGATACCATAAAAGATGATGGAAGTATGCGTGTAAAAACACTCGTTGAAATCCTTGACAAAAAATGCGCACCCACTCCATACGCTACAATCTGTTTACAGCGATTCAAACAGGTAATCCAAAAAGAACCGCTTGATAGCAGTTT
>CAZJMP010000046.1:5798-7393 GCA_964547365.1 uncultured Candidatus Peribacteria bacterium
ACCCCTGCGATGCAGGGATATGATAAGCATGGTTATGCTTCAATATAACTTCGTCGATAAACGCTTCGCGATAAAAGCGCTTCGCGCGATAAATACTTCGTGATAAATTTATCATTTTATCGGCCAAAGGCCATTTATCGTTTTATCGAAAAATTTAATCTTTAAATTTCTCTTTCAATCTTTTGATAGTCTCTTCTCTTTTTGCTAATCTAGCTGCTTCTCTTTCTGCTGCTATCTCTTCTCTGGTTTTCTTTACTTTTGCAACTTCTTCGCTTGTTTCTTCTTTCTTGGATCCTTTTTTGTTCTTAGCTAATTTTTCAGCTTCTTCAGGATCTTGCTCTATTTTGACTACGACCTCTTTCTTGATCTCTTTGTAGAGGAATGGAACGGTGAAGCTTCCAAGTGCAGAAATCTTTTTCTTGAGCTTGAAGAAGTGTGGTTCTATCTCAGTTCCATAGATTTCATTGATTTTTGCAGCTATGTCGTTTTCATCGACTTTTGCATATAGGGTTCCGTCTGCGTTAGCTTTTCTGATGAGGGTAATACCTTCGTCATTGTGAAGCTTGACGAAAAGGTCTTCCAAACCATGAGCTTTTTTCTGTCTATCGACTTCAGCTGCTTTCATCTTCTGAGCAAACTTATTCTTGTTCATGGAATCCGCTAATACGGCGATATTTTTTGGCAATAAGACATTCCTAGCAAAAACAGGTTTTACCCTAACGATTTCGAATTTTTCTCCGAGATGTTTGTCGTTTTGCAAGAGGATGACTTCTATTGTCTTATTCTCTACTTTTCTCTTTGGCATTGGTATGATAAAAACAATTAAAAAATTAACAAAAAAATTGCGTGAAAAATATATACGAATTCCGATACCGATTTCAAATGAAAATCGACATTTTATTCCAATTCGCCGGTTCCCTTGATATTAACCTCCTTTATTTGGATGTTTGCCTTGAGAAGAAGATCTTGAAGAGTGGCTTGGGCATTGGTTTTTGCATCATCTAAGATGCCTCCGCTCAATGCTTCCTGGAGCATGAGTTCGCTTGCTTTTTCTCTGAGCGTATTTTCCATCTCTATGTCTTTTTGGGTAACAATCCCGAGTTTTGTGCTTTGGGTGTCTCCGGTAAGCGTGATTCAGAATACTTGAGGTTCTCATAATACTATAGTTACGGTTCCATCACGGGAGACCGCTATATCTCCTGTAGAGATATCTTTGATCATATATCCTGCGCTTACTATCCCTTTTACTTCTAAGATCATCTTATCCTTGAATAAAGCACTATTTATGACATCGTCAGCACCAATGTCAGGAGTGAGGGAGGTGAGTTGTTGTTCTCCTTCAATAGTCTTGGTAAAAGATTTGTTGACGGTTTCCAATTTTTCTACTTTGGTAAGTTCGGTCATAATAGAGTCGGTGGTCTTTTTGATGACGGTCGCTCATTTATATTGCAACCGTAGCCAAAAACCATATACACACACGAGTACTACCAGGAGGATTACGAGGTATTTCAAAAGACGTTTCATAATATATACGATAAAACAATAAAACGACAAAACGAGTAAACGCTGTCATTTAGCTATAATAGGTAATTGAG
>CAZJMP010000047.1:0-2325 GCA_964547365.1 uncultured Candidatus Peribacteria bacterium
AACGTTATAGCAAATACATGTTTAGGTCCGTACGCGTTTCGCTTCGCTTCACTGCACCTGGCTCACAAAGAAAATATTATTTTTTTATCATTTTATCATATATCAAGTCTCATGACCTACAAACACACCCAAATCGGCTATCTAATGATAGTCGTAACCATAGCCGTACTATCGCTTTTTGCATGGACATATATCACAACAGCAGCAGAACCACCTTCCTACGACTCCGGCAATAATCTGCTCACCACCGCTACCATGATCTTGGTGCTGTTTATCCTGACATCATTCACGACACTTCAGGTATATATCGATAAAAAACAGCTATGAATCAAATTCGGCTATGGTGTCTACAAACAGAAGTTTGCACTCGATGAAATAGCATCAGCCAAGATGGTAAGAAACCCTCGATATACCGGATGGGGGATAAGGAGATGAATAGGTCGCAAGATGTGGATATTCAACGTCTCCGGGTTCAATGCTGTCGAGATACAGATGAAGAATGGTAAGATCTACAGGATAGGTACAGACGAACCTAAAGCATTGGAACAAGCGATCCTTCATGCAAAAAAATAAAAAAAAGACCTGCAGAACACTGCAAGCCTTTTGATTGTTTTACAATACAACGATTACGACTGCCGTACCGGCTGCCATGCATCATCTTTCGTAGCTCTGGTAAAGAGGCGAACATACAGCCCGGAACGAGAGTAATTGGTGGCGCTAGCCAACAGCTTCTGTGCTTTGCAAAGCTCAGGGAATTCTTTCGGATTGAGTTCCATAGCCAAGAATTTCGACAGGTTGGGACCTGCCTTCACTCTGATTTTCACAACCAGAAGCTCTTTGAGAAGCTTGGTGAGTAGAGAGACAGTTTCACCTTCCGGACGGACTTCCTTCGTAGGATTGATTCGAAGGAAGAAGGCATCGATTTCACGCTTGGCTTCTTCTACCATAGCGACATCCATGACCGTGATGCTATTGGTCATGATGGTCAATCGCTTCGTGGAATCGCTGTTTTCAATGGTTTTTTGCGTACCTTTTTCATGCAATTGCGGGAAGATGTCACCGACAAGGAATTTATCCATATTCTCCAACGCAGCCACAACACCATCATTGAGCATAAATACCTTATCAATCATCCCATCGGTCTGTTGAGTCTGGATCTGATACTCATGAAGCATTTTTTCAAGTTCCTGTTCCTGCTGGATAATCTCCTGCTTTTTCTCTTCCATCGCATAACGAGCGTCATCGCGACGCTTAGTAAGCGCTTCGGATTTCTGGGTCCAGCCGTCAAGCGTTTCCCACAGCTTTTGTACGGTAAGATTGATTGCACCACCACTGGAAGCATCAGTCGTCAGTTTTTTCTTTCTGCGATCATTCAGCTTTTCGACAGCAGTAAGGTACTTCTTGTAGCCGAGAGTCCAGAGTCTGCGAGCCTCAGCCACTTCTTTTACGAGAGGTTCAAGCTCTTTTTTGATACGAGCGAGAACACGTTCCTGATTTTCAATAGCTTTGTTTGCCATATCTTTTGTTTTTAAAAGGTTTATATTTGTGTTTACATTTACAAAAAAGTATATATATTTGTGGTTGTATTGCAAGAAGAAATGAAAAAAATCCGCCTAAGCGGAATTTTTTGCAATTTATCATGCTATCTTCGAAAAAGATTAAGATTTTTTGATCGTCTTATGCAAAGCTTTTGGTAAATCTCAAATCACCGTTGGTGAAATATCTGATGTCTTTCATACCGTAACGAACTGCAGCAAGTCTCGTAATACCCACCCCAAAAGCGAATCCTGATCGCTCAGTAGGATCAATGCCTGCAGCCTTCAAGACATTAGGATGCACCATACCAGCACCCAAAATCTCCATCCATTTGGATTTTTCCATCTTGCCAGTCTCTTTGTTGTAGATATCATATCTCACATCAATCTCGAATCCTGGCTCCACAAAAGGGAAATATCCTGGTCTCATTCTCGTCTCAACATTTTTGTGCAACAGTGCGGAAAGCAATTTCGTAATCATCTCCTTGAAATGCGCGATGCTGATATCCTTATCGATAACGATTCCTTCTAATTGATAGAACATGATATCGTGCGTTGCGTCCATATTTTCAAATCTATACGCTTTGCCAGGCACGACAGCCTTGAGCGGCAATCCGTATTTTTGGATCAGATAATTTTGCATGGATGAGGTATGCGTTCTCAAAATAAGGTTTTCGCCATTCGGATCTTTTTCTGTCAGATAGATAGTATCATGCATCTCCGTAGCCGGATGAGTAAGCGGGATATTCACCGATTCAAAATTCTCGAATTTGGTTACTATCTCTGTTCC
>CAZJMP010000047.1:2425-7355 GCA_964547365.1 uncultured Candidatus Peribacteria bacterium
TCTTCTGGAGCCAAATTTACCATCACTTTAAACTCCTCGTTGAGGAGCCCTTTTTTTCCTAGATATATCTGAAAAAAATTCTCCAACTGTGCGACATCGACGACTTTCTCCAATTCTGACAATGCATGTTTCAATTCCAACATTTTTCCAATAAAAAAATAAAGTTCAATTCAAATGTAGGTATTTGGTAGGCATTTTCAACGATTTTTATACCAAAATAGCCAAAAAAAACCAACAAAGTGTTTTTTAGTAAATTTGTCAATTCAAACACTATGACACAAAGAGTTTATTTTGCAAAATGAAAGTTTTGAGGCTATAATCATATCGTACAAACAAAAAACTTTTATATCGACAAATAAAATGGAAAACAGGATTCCACTGATAGAAGTCAAAAATCTCAGCCGATGATATCGAGACAATCCCGTATCACTATTCAAGGATCTGAGCTTCTCCGTAGAGGATAAAGATTTTTTTGTGCTCACAGGCAAATCAGGGACAGGAAAGACGACGCTCGTCAAGTTCCTTACCGGGAAACTGACGCCACCAGAAAAGACGATGTTCTACAACAGGCAAGATGTCTCTACGTTTACTCCTGAGGATATCCAAACATTAAGAAAAAGATTAGGAATTATATTCCAAGATTATCAATTATTGGAAGAACTTACTGCTAGAGAAAACATCGTCTATCCGCTAGAGATATACGAACTCGGAGAAACCGTCATAGAATCCAAACTCAAGCAAGTTATGCAAAAGATAAACCTCAAGCATATTTTGGAGAAACCGGTGAAATTATTGAGTTCAGGAGAAAAACAAAGAGTTGCACTTGCAAGAGCATTGATCCATGATCCAGAATTTATCATCGCTGATGAACCTACCGGAAATCTCGATCGAGAAAACACGCAAGATGTTGCTGATATTCTAATGAAAGTACATCAAGCAGGCACGACTATTTTCTTGATCACGCACGACATCCATCTGCTCAATTATCTCAAAGAAAAATACAGCATCAAAATCCATGTCATCAAATAATCTTTTTATCCGTATCATACATACCACGATCATGGCAGAAAGTAAGAAGGATATCATCAGCAGAAATATAGCTGAAGAAATAGATACACTCGATATAGCAGGATATCTCAGACAAGAGGTAAAAGATTTTTTGAAACACCTCCATTATTACAAGATCAAGAACATTCTTCAGAATATAGACGCGCTCAAGGAATATCTCATCTGCCTAGATCATCAAAATACCAATCAGATACAGGAACTCGAACACATCCACAACAAAGATATGGAACGAAATGAAAACCACGATCTCCATTATTATATCTCAAAAAAAGGTTTGGAAAAAGTAGGAGAGCAAAAAATGAAACAAAAGATATGGGAAAACGACTTCAATCTCAATTACGTCATGCAAGGCGTAAAAGGGTTTCTCGTATTGACAGCAGACGAATTCTGCAATGCCTCCCCTACCAGAATGTCCATCAACAGGATGCTCCGACAAAAACAATTGAAAGAAACAGGACACGTAGGTACGACCGAAGATGCATCATTACCGGATTAAAAAAATAAAAAACAACATAAAGCAAGCCTCACATGAGGTTTTTTTTATTATCCGACGTCATTCCGGCGTCAAGTCTTGCGGCCGGAATCCATACGAAGCAAACTGGATTCCCGCCTTCGCGGGAATGACGTAAAAACGAAAATGACATAGACGCCGGAATTTGGAGCGAATAAAGATAAATGTCTTGAGAATTCACTACAAAACCATATAGTTGTAAACAACAAAAAAAACAAACATTTTATACGATAAATTCTGATTTTTTTTCGATATGGCAGATTTCGATCATAAACTCTTAGCATTGCTTGATGTGGTCATCGACAACTATATCAACAAAGGAGAGCCGGTAGGTTCGAAATTTTTGCATTCCTTGGAAGATGCGGAATATGCGCCTTCCACGCTCAGGAAATATCTCAATCAACTTGAGAAAGCAGGCATGGTCTACCAACCATACAACTCATCCGGAAGAGTCCCTACGGTACAAGGGCTCACTGCATACATAGAGAATTTTCTGGTCGCACAGGAAGAGGAGAAAAATGTCGAAGTACTCAAGGTCAGGAGTGGTCTCAAACAATTGGTGGAAAGCATAGGTGGACTGGCTGACGGTGTAGTCGTAGGTTTTGTAAGAAATGATGAGTATTATTATCTAGGGATCAATAATCTACTCAAAGATGATATGGTAAGCGAATACGAAGCGACTAGGAATATCATCCGTTTCATCGAGGAAAAAAGGATCGTAAAATTCATAGACGGGAAAATCTTAAAAAAAAATCAGATATATTATACGTTTATTGAAGATCAAAAAACGCTCATCTCCTGCTTATACGCAAAAATAACGATTGACGATTATGATTGTATCATATCTATCATCGGCCCTACAAGAGTAAATTACAAAAAAAACGTAGCAATATTCAAAAAACTCTTACAATCTTTATGTAAATAACTATCGTGCCATGGCAAATACCATAGAAACAAAGGATATGGAAGTCGGTGCTTGATGACTAGGTAAACAACTAGAAAAGAAGGATCGATCAAAAATAACCAAAGAACTCAAGAATCTCCCCACAGAAGACGAAGCTGCAAAAGAAGAGGCAGCGAAATTACTTCAAAAAATCGAAGAAGGAGCAGAATGAACAGGAGGACAGATAAAGGAAAAAGAAGTCCCCCCTACACAACCCAATCAAAACCTGGATCCAGGAATAGATCAAGCTATAAATGATCTCAATCGCCCTGAAGCCAAAGCAGGATTGAAACAATCCTATCAGACAATACAAAACGACTTCGACGACATGAATAAGATACGAGTACAAGCAAAGAGCTTCATCAAAAAAATATTCGGATTCTGACCAAAAAAAGAGGATAAATAACGCATTTTCCCAAAAAGACTTTTTAATTATTTCAACACATATACATATGGCGATCATTCAAAGCGCTTGATGAATTGTTTATTATATTGCTTCAGATGGAGAACCAAGATATCTGCTCATCAAAAGACACGCGCTCAGCGGTAAGATAGAACGAGTTGCACCCAAAGGGAAAATCCAAGGCAGCGAAGAGATAACCAAAGCCGCACTCAGAGAAGTGAGTGAAGAAACGGGGATTCCGATCAATCAGATGAAGATCAAACAGCAATTATGAACTACACAGCTAAGGAACATAGAAAAGCAAAAGGGACAGATGGACAAAGATGTAACCTATTTTCTGGTCCAATATTCCTGAGATCCCGAGTTCGTCAAAATAGAACGTGCCGAAGGATATATCGGCATCCATAAACGATGTACGCTCAGCGAAGTATTGGCGCTCATTTATTATCAGGATATCAGAGAGTTGATAAGGAAAAGCTATGCGCTCATCAAAGAAAGCCAAAAGAACAACGATATCAAAAAAGATTTCATCAACAAACTCGGATAATTGAGACCCAATGAAAACACGAAGCATTGAGTGTCTTCATGAGATCGAAATTATACCGATGATTTGAGAAACAATAAACACGAATGTAGTGAAGTAGTTATTGATTTCGAGAACAGTCGGTGTAAAATAGATTGAATTTTTTAAGCGATTGCCTATACCTATAAAAAACATACAAGAAACAGGCGATAAAGAAAAAAATAATACACCTGTAGCTTGGAATCTGTATACCATTTTTATTCCATATCCACAGAAAGAATGGCAAAAACACCGGTAATTTCATACCAATTCGTAGACGTACCCGTAAACATGCAAGAAGAAGTCAAGGACATCATCAAAAAGAATCTTGAAGGAAAGATGGATTCGTATTTCAAAAAAATCTATTCAAAGAAAGAAACAGCAGAGATTAGAATAGATTATATCATCAGCAAGAACAAGCTAGGAAAATGGACAGGAGACTTCAAATTCAATTATGACGGAGAGATCTTCAAACGATCAACAGGAGAAGGTGGATTCAAAATCATAGAAGACATACCGCTTCACGCATTCGATCATTTCAAAACTCACCTATCAGACAAGACAGAGAAACCGATTAGACCAAAAAAATAAGACAAATGGACCGATAGAGACAGATTAGAGCATATACCGTCTAATCAGTCTATCCCGTATTGCATATAAGTATTTTATCGTTTTATAGTTTATAGTTATGAAGAAAAATTATCTTACCAAAGAGGGATATGAGCAACTAGTCGAGGAGCTCAACGAGCTAAAAAAAGTAAAATTGCCTGCCGTTTTGGAAAGACTCTGAGAAGCAAAAGCTATGGGAGATCTTTCAGAAAACTTTGAATACAAGTCAGCTCTCGAAGACAAGGATTTCATCAACTCCAGGATCACAGAGATAGAGAAATTGATTGAAGATGTTGAGATTATCAAAGAAGAGAAAAAAACAAAATCAGACAAGATAGTCGATTACGGTTCAAAAGTTACCGTTCAGACTGAAGATAACGATATCTATACAGTAACTATCGTAGGTACATGAGAGACAACCATGGATTTTGACAAAAGCTTCAAAGTAGATAAGGATTCTATCAAAATGTCATTGGAATCTCCTATGGGCATGGCGATAAAATGAAAAAAAGCGGGAGACATCGTTAAGATGAGACTCCACACCTGAAAAAAGGATGTAAAAATATTGGACGTAAAATAACCCAGAAACTAATGAATAATTAAGAATTAAGAATGAATAATGTATGATTTGCACTATTATAATCTATCGTAATTACAATAGGTCATAATAAGACAGATACCAACATTATTCATTTTTCATTATTCATCATTAATTGAATTTTCAATGGTTATTTCAGACTTACCGCAGATCCATTATATTCTATATCAACAATTTCCCAATCATTCCACACATCAAAAGCAATCCTGCACGTAGCGGGATTCTTTTTGTTATCC
>CAZJMP010000048.1:0-7177 GCA_964547365.1 uncultured Candidatus Peribacteria bacterium
TGGTCGCTTCGTGCAGCTTGCTGTATGATAAACTGTATTATTATATCATTTTCGGTAAGATACCCTCAGAGAAGAAGACGATCAGGCAGTTGGAAATGTTGGCTATGCCGTTCCAGAGTAAGACAGAAGAGGAACGGAAGACGGTTTTGGAGAAGATGCGCAAGGAAAATACATAATAGTAGAAAATAGAGTAAAATGTCGGTTGTAGAGAGCCGGCATTTTTCTTTTTGGGTGAAAATAGTTGGTTCTGAAGCGGGAAATTTTTTTTCTGTGTTTTGTCCGTTTTTTTCTTTTTTGGGAAACGTAGATAGGGGGCGTACAAAAAAACTTTTATATTTTAATCACTATCATCATGACGAATACCTTATGTTCTCAAGAAGTTATTGTACTTTATTGACCTCACAATGAACCTATCAGTCAGGTTGTAAAAGATTCACAGCATGAATTGTTTCAAAATGCGGTGGGTAAAAATGACACAAAAGAAAAAGAGGAAAATAAAAAAATTACAATTACTGATGCGGCAGGAGTTACTATTAAGGAGATTGATTCTTTGACGCAAGCAGAAAAAATCAATGTTAATAGAAAGAATTGTGGGTTAGAAGCATAGAATCAATTTGTTCGATGATATGTCATGACGTTGCATGATAAAATGTTTTATTCTTTAGAAAATGATGCATGGAGGATAGGCATAGACGCTATATATGGCTCTTATGACATATATTCAAAGAATATGATAATTACCCCTAAGAACACAATCAGCATAAAAAAACATTTATTTTATAAATATTATGATCATGACAACAAAGAAAATCATACGATTGCACGATAATGCTACGACCGAAGATATCGTAGATATCATATACCATAATGTGGAGATAAGGATCAATGAGGAATATAAACAAAAAATAAAGAAGGCAGAGGAATTTATCAAGAATAAGGTGGAAAAATGAGAGATTATCTATGGAGTTACTACGGGATTTTGATCAAACTCTGATAAGGTGATATCTGCTGCTGATACATGAAAACTACAGGAAAAGCTTCTATTGTCACATGCTTGTGGTGTAGGAAGGAATTTTGATGATGAGTTCGTGAAGATGGCGATATTGCTGAGAATATTGAATTTCATGAAGGGGCATTCAGGGATACGTTTAGAAGTGGTAGAATTCCTCATCCAGCTATTGAATAACAATATTGTGCCTTTGGTTCCAGAAAAATGATCGGTTGGATCAAGCTGAGATCTGGCGCCACTCTCTCATATCGGTATTGTATTGCTATGAGAAGGAAAGGTCAAGTATCGCGGCGAGATAAAATCCGCTAAGGATGCTCTGAAGGAGGTCTGAATGAAGCCATTGTCGTTGACATATAAGGAATGACTGGCATTCAATAATGGCACGAGCATGATGATGGCAGTCGCCATACTATGACTTATAAAAGCTAAGAAATTACTAAAATTAGCTGATATATCAGCTGCCTTGACGCTTGAAGCTCTTGGGGGAAGGTCTGCAGCATTCAAGGATATTGTCCATCAGTTGCGTCCTCATGATGGGCAGATTACTACAGCAAGAAATGTGAATAAGCTTTTGGAATGATCAGAATTGTTTGGTATAGATCCTACAAAGATAAAAGGCAAGAAAAATGTTCCGCAGGATTCATATAGTTTGAGATGTACGCCTCAGATCCATGGAGCATCAAAAAACGCTTTCTCTCATGCACAAAATATAGTGCACACAGAGATGTTGTCTGTTACGGATAATCCGCTTATATTCTGCGATGAAAATGAAGTTATTTCTGCAGGGCATTTCCATGGACAGCCGATTGCATTGGTTATGGATTATATGAAGCTTGCTATAGCTGAAATAGGCGATGTAGCCGAGAGAAGAGTAGCTAAGCTTGTCGATGATCATCATAATGAATGATTGCCTGGATTTTTAGTGCCTAAAAATGGCGGATTGAATTCCGGCTTCATGATACCACAGTATGTTGCAGCAGCATTGGTATCTGAGAACAAGGTGCTCGTCCACCCTGCATCCAGTGATTCCATACCAACATCAGCAAATATCGAGGATCATGTGAGTATGGGGACTATAGCCGCTCGTCAATTTATAGAGATCATGGAAAATGTATATTATGTGATAGCTATAGAGTTGCTTAATAATTGCCAAGCCATTGACCTCAGGAAGAATAGTCTGTGAAAATTCATTATGGGAAAAGGAACGAGGATAGCATACTCGTTGGTTCGCGAAAAAGTCAGCTTCCTGGAAGAAGACAGGTTTCTTCATCCTGATATCCAAAATATAAAGGAACTCATCCAGACTGATGTATTTCTTGAACAGATTGAAGATGGGATCTGATGATTATCCGTATAAGATTTATCCCTTAATATATAAACCATGAAACAAGAAAAACTCAGGGTGGCTGGATTTCCGGAACGATTGCCGACTCAACAATGAATAGAGAATAAAATGAAGGAGCTGATTACAAAAGAATACCAAAAATACGGCTATATTAATATAGAGACGCCTGCCGTAGAAAGGAATGATGTACTCACATCTAAATCATGAGCTGAAGTATCCAAACAGGTTTTTGGTCTGTATGGATTAGCTCAATGAGAAAAAGATATTAAGGAATATTCCTTGCATTTTGATCTTACGGTACCATTGGCAAGATACATCATTGATCATGAGGAGAATTTGGAATTTCCCTTCAAGAGATATCAGATACAAAAAGTTCGGCGCGGAGAAAGGCAGCAGAAATGAAGGTTCAAGGAGTTCTATCAATGTGATGTGGATGTGATAGATAAGAATGTCGATATCGCTTATGATGCTGAAGTCATAGAGGTGCTCTACAATACGCTCAAGAAAATGTTTGTTGATTTCGATATACCTAATGGATTGGTGGTGCAGATGAACAACAGGAAACTGTTCGATGTATTGTTTGAGAGCATCCAGGTAACTGATTGAAAGAGGGCTGATATTATGAGGTTGATAGATGATTATTATAAGATGGATAAGGATGAATTTGTAAGGATATTGGAGGAAATATCAGGAGAAAAACACAAAAAGATATTAGAGATCCTCTCGTGTGGCGTTGATGGTGTGTATGGTGAAGGTATCGATGATGAGAAAATTAAGGAAGTTTTCGCTGAAATAAAGTTCGTGCATGATACCCTCAAGGAAAAGGGAGTGAATGTTATATTTGATCCATATGTGGTGAGATGATTGGATTATTATAGCTGAACGGTATTTGAAACGTTCATTGAAGGATATGAGGAATTTGGGAGCGTATGTAGCGGCTGAAGATTCGATAATCTTGTGAATTATATAAGGGAAAAGACGGGAGTTCCGGGGCAGGAATACGGATGAGTAGGCGGTTCTATATGAATGAGCAGATTGTTGAATAGATTGCTGGATGTTTGACTGATAGAAGCAAAAGAGCCATTGGTCGATGTTATTATTTTCAATCTCAATGATAATGCGCAAAAATATAGGGATGAGATAGCCAAACTGTTGAGGAACGATGATTTTAGGGTAGACCAGTATTTCAAAAAGGAAAAGCTCGCTAAACAATTCAAATATGCAGAAAGTAAGAATATCCCTCGGGGCATCTTTGCTTGAGAAAAAGAGGAATCCGAAAATAAGGTCGTGATAAAGGACCTAAACAGAAAAGAGTCTATAGAAACGGATAAGGAATCTGTTTCTGTTATGATAAAACATAAGCAGAAAAGAATAAATTAAAAAACTTTTATCAATATAAATTTATTATCATGAAAAAAGACATACAAAGCAGGGAATTGAATTTCCCATTATGATCGGAATATAACGATAACGCACAATTATTGTACACTATAAAACAGAAGATATCGGAGATAGCTCACTTGTATAATTACAAGACGCATGATGCACCTATTCTGACTCATGTAGATGGATATTCAGGCTGTGGTTGAGGAAGAGATGGTATGATGCGTGTTGTTACCAATAATGAGGTGATAGCTTTACGTTCAGATCTTACTGGACAATTTAACAAATACATGAATAGTATAGCGAAGAAATGATCCAAAGGGCCACGAAAAAGGCTAGATATAGGGAAGGTCTTCCGTGACGAGAAAAGGGTGAATCTAGGAACAAAACGTGAGTTCTACCAGATGGATCTTGATGTGGCTGATGTGAATCTGCCTATAGAGTATGATATCGAATCTATTTCCTGTCTTTATGAGGGATTGAAATCAATATTCTCGCTATTGAATGTGCATAAGTCGTTCACTGTGCAATTGAATAATACAAAAATCGTTAAGGCATTGATGAAGTCAGTAGGGATAGATCCTGAATATGAATACAAGGAAAAAAATGAGAATAAATCATATCTGAACGATTTCCTTTCTTTGTTGGATATGTATTATAAAAGCGTAAATAAAGAAGCTTTTTATGCGGAATTCAGAAAGTGATTAAAGGATAAATTCGATGTCTCCAATGAGAATGAAGTGAATAATCTTGTGTCTACGTTTGAGAGCCTAATGAATCATAAGGGCGATATTGTCGAGCTGATAGAAAAAGATGACTCATTGAAAGGCGAAAAGGAGGCTATTGCAGAATTGAAAACAGTATATGGATGATTGCAGAATAAGGGTGTAAGCGTGAAGTATAATCCTTTTATCGCTAGAAAATGATATGAATGAACAATTTTTGAGACGATATTGGATAATGATACTGAGGCGCAGTGAAAATCCATATGTAGCTGAGGAAGATATAATATAGATAAGGACAGTAATTTGATCGGCGTAGGTTGATCTATAGGAGCGACAAGACTTCTGGACTTTTTATGAAATTACGTCTCTAATAGTGAGACTATCACGGCATATCCATGAACAGATGATATAAAAACAAAATCAGGAACGAAATTGATAGATCTTATGAGGGGCAATGGCTTCTCCGTAGAACAGATTTATGCGGACAAGGAGAAGACGGAGAAAATAATCATGGAATCGAAGGACTGATTACTTGATGTGCTGATTAATTTTTCCCTGGATCCAAAACAGCTCAATGATAGGAAATATGTGGCGATGATAAAGGATATTCAGAATTTCATAAAGAAATATAATAAGGATTTCTTTGCTGATTGAGCCAGAGAGATGGATGAATGAAATATCTCTGAGGAATATATGAATACATGAAGTGTTCGTAGTAACATACTGCTCACAAAAGAGCTGAAGGATAAATTATCTTCGATAGATGGGATAGAAAACATAGACATCAAGAGCTGCGATAAGGAAGTCTTGGAGAAAATAAAGGATGTTCGAGTGTTTCTATGTCCTCTGTATGATGATGATGGATGAATATCGTCTTGAGATAAAGTGGAGGGGTTATATGCGAAAAAACTTGAGAAATCTCAGGATGTCTTGGAAAAGATGGATTTGTTAGGCAAGAAGGTGAATTATATATTCTCCGATACGGGTTTGCTTTCTGATATTGGCGACAAGGAAAACGAGAAGAGGATATTGGAAAAAAATATTCAGAACTATGAAAAGGTGATTTCAAAAAGGGATCAGGATTTCTCCGTGATTAAGCTATCCTCGCTTATGAATACGAACGATGAAGTGGTTAATATAAAAAATGATTATACGATCGAGGATATTAATGTTTTGCTGGGAGAGTATAGTATCGAGTATAAAGATGGCAAGGTCAGGGATATTATAGATAACCTATTCTCTCAATTCGGATCTTATACGAAAGTATATGTGCTTGTTCATAATTATCTCAAGGAATCCAAGTTTTTCTATGAGAACAATCCTAATAGCATGATTGTCCTTCCGGAAAAGGTAGGATCGTTGATAGATCTTTATGATTTATCGAAGGAGAACTGCACGAATAATTCGTTGTTGATCGGTGTACGTCTTTAAGATCGTATGTTGTGTAGGCATCTCGTTGATGCCTATATGGCGGCTGTAGCTCAGTTGGTCAGAGCGTCTGACTGTGACTCAGAATATCGGGGGTTCGAATCCCCTCAGTCGCCCATATGGAGTATATAGCTCAGTGGTTAGAGCGATAGACTGTGGATCTATTGGTCGCGGGTTCGAATCCCGTTATACTCCCCAAACATAGAGGAGGCTGGAGTGTATCATCTTCAGCCTTTACTTTAAGATTTAGATTGGTATTCTTGTAGAGCACTAAATATTATATTATTACCCATACCCCATGAAAATAGTGAAATATAATGATGTTGTCTGATGATATTATCAGACGAAACAAGGGATTCCAAAAGGTTTGATTGTGGTCGCCTTAGGTGCGCCATCATTATCCAATATAGATAATCTAGCAAACAGCGAATTGCTGTTGGAGGCGGGATATGACATTATCGTGCCTGAATATTTATGATTCTGCAGGAGCTGATGAGAATTCCTGCCTATGAATTCCATAGAGACTTTGCTTATGACCAAGAAGACATTCACATGAGGCAATGTGATTGAAATATATGCAAATGAAAACATTCCGGTAGTATACGAGAATATAATCTTCCTGTGATTGAGCTATGGATGATCCGTCATCCCTTTGCTTCCGAAATTCGATAGTACTATCAAGACGATATGACTCTTTTATCCGCTGTTTGATTATACTACATTATGAACAAGGGGAGTAAAGGAAGAGACTACTGAAGAATTCCTTGAATCATTGAAAAGATGATTCTCTTATGTGTATAGGGGTATAGATAATCCGATCCGAGAAAAGCATTTTAATGATGATCTCTGATTGACGCCGTCAAAGAACATAGAGCTGATGAAGGGAAAAAATGTCTTTCTGGCTCATGGCACGAATGATACCAGCATATATTACAAGAAGACAGAGGAATATTTCCAAAAGATAAAGGATATCGCGGAAAATGCGGAATGTAAGATATATGACGGACTAGCTCATGGAAAAGATACCATGATACCGGCAACAAGGGATTTTATAGAACGATTATGAAATTTTTCCTAAGATTAAGGTCTATTTTCCCTCCCTTTTAATAATATTCTGATCCGTACATATAAGATATATCAAAAAGTTCGCTAACACTACCAAAGTCAGGCTTGAATTCAAGGGATGATTTTATATCATCATCCACTGTTTTATTAGTACGGGAATGATGAATATACGCAACTTTTGTATTATCGCACATATAGATCACGGAAAATCCACACTCGCCG
>CAZJMP010000049.1:0-7151 GCA_964547365.1 uncultured Candidatus Peribacteria bacterium
ATCAATCGAGACTGGCTATTGGTGTGGAATTTATAAGAGCCCCGATACTCCCTCTAGGTCTATCTGATCTTATTGGGTATAAGATCCAGATAGTGTTTAAGGAGGAAATACCTCCAACATAACTACCTATACCAAGGATGTGTAGTGAAGCCTTACGATAAGTAACTATGTTGATATAAGTATACTCCGTATTCGGATATATGCAAAAACTTCATCGTATTGTTTTGTATTTCTATTTATTTTTTATGGACTTAATAAAAAATATATACTTAATAGTATATATAGTAGTAGGATTGCTAACAAAATGTTATCAAGAGATTTTATCTCGATCTTCTTTGAATTCGTCCCCGTAGTAGATTTCGAATGCAAAATCAGGAAATTCTGTCTCGAATTCTTGCTCACTTATCCCTGCCTTGTAGAGGAGATGAAAAATAAATTCCTGAGGGTCGGGGAGCTCTTCTCGTACGGAAGGGAGAAAGGTTGCTTGTCTATATCAGAATTTAATTACTAGTCCGCAATGCTCTTTTTCCAAAAATTCAAGTAATTCCGTGGAATCAGAGAATTTTTTGTCCATCATCGGCGAGAGGATTGTGATGTCGATATTTATACTATTGTTTTCTATTTCGTACATGGTCAACGGTGTGAATCTTGGATCTCCAAACGCGGCATTTTTTGCGTTCGCTATAATATCGTTAGCAAGCTTGGTATTGGGGATGATTGTCCCAATACATCCTCTGAGTTCGTTATTCATTTTCAATGTTACAAAACACGCCCTTTTCTGGAGAAATTGTTCGTTATCGAGCTTGATTTTTTTTGGATCTCCTAGTCAAAACTCTTCCAATATGGAATGCTTTGCGAGTTGTAAGCAGGTGGTTTGGAATGCGTCCATGTGCTGTTGTTAGTGATAAATGACGGATCCGTATCCTACGACACGGGATTTATCTCACGCCGTATCTCAGCTATTCAGATATTTCAATAATTCTGGCTTCCACTTCGCTTTGATGGCTATTTCGGTCAATGCTAATCGCGGATGGATGCCGCAAGCATCAGCTTCATTGGCGATCTTGGTGATATCTTTTTCTATGAAATCTTGTAATGTATCTTCATCGGTCTTTACCGCATTGCTATATTCCATAAAATGACTTAAATCTGAACTGACGATGAAAAACATTTCTTCTTTTTTTGAGAGTTCGAATAAGATATCGCCGATCTGTATCGCATTTACGTTGCCGAAAATCAAGGGCAATATCTTGTATTTGCCTGTCGCTATGTATTGAAGAAAGGGGAGTTGCACTTCATAGGAATGTTCCTGGTCGAAAGCAGCTGGTACGAAAGAGAAAAAATCAGGATATTGGTTTATTAATTTTTTTCCAAATTCCATGTCGGTCTCTATTGTTCATAATGGCGTCTCGAATTTATCGAAGAGTCAGACGGACACTCATTCAAAGTATTCATAATGGCTCGGCGCGAGAATGACGAATGTCTTGGGAACTTTCTCTCGGCTATCTTTCAATGCCTGATAGCTATATGCTGCTACGGGTCATGAATAGATATATCATGCATGCGGTGCGATGATGGCTTTAATATCCTTTTTTTCTGGAGATTTTACGTCGCTGAAAAAACTATCGAGCATTTTTAGTATGGTCGCTTTGTCGGCAGGGTAGAATGCTCATGCGACATTAGGTAATTTGATCATGATATGAATATATGTATGTTCTTTATCTTTTCAATAACAAAAAAAAGAGGCAGAATATCCGCCTCTCTGTCTTACTTAGCATAATCTTTTACGATCATATTGAATATTCCTTTGATATTCTTTTCATTACTTTTTTCTCGGTTTAGCGAGAGTAACCATTCTGCTTTTTTAGGATCTTCGAAATACTTGGTCCAATTGTGGCAGATACCGAAAGTAATGATAGATTGTTTGTCATTGAAAACAACTAAGAGCTCGCTGTTTTCGTGGATGAAGATTCCATTGCGGACATTGTCTTCTGGGGCCCATAACATTGTGGCAGGTCCGATGATGTTTTCCGGTGGCGAACTTTCGGGTTTTGATATCATTATGGTAGAAAACCCTAGCTCTTTTAGGAATTGTAGTGTTATCATGGTGTTTGGGGTTTTATTTTCTATTGTATACCCAATTCTATTTAAATGTCAATCTTTTTATACCAGTCCTTACTGGATCATTATTTCCCTAATTTGATTCTAAGATTGTCTATCATATCCTTGGACATAGCATCCAAATCATATTCCGGTTGCCGATTCCGATCTTTTTGAGCGACACTGTCATCGATAGATGCAGGCCGAGAATCAGCTATTTTCTGTCTGAAGTCGGGTGCGTAGGTACACGTCAATCCTGGGATATATTTGCGTACATTCTCTTCCAGTTCTTTGGCTGAAAAAGAGAATGCTGTCAGGTTGTAGCTCGTATGGATTTTTATAGCAGAAGCATCTGCTTCCATGATATCGATAGTCGCTTTGACGGCGTCGGGCATATACATCATAGGAAGCGTCGTATTTTCGTTTACGAAGAATTCGTACGATCATTTTTCTATCGCATCGTAATATATGGCGACTGCGTAATCTGTCGTTCCGCCTCCTGGTAGTGTCTTTCGGCTGATGATTCATGGATATCTCAAACTTCTTGTATCTAAGCTGTATTTTTCATGATAATATTGGCATAATAATTCTCCCGTTACTTTGGTGGCTCCATACATGGTTGTCGGATCCATTGGAGTGAATTGCGGCGTGTCGATCCTAGGCGTATTTGGTCCGAATGCTGCGATGGAACTTGGTCGAAAAAATTTCTTTATCTTGTATTCGACAGCAAGATCCAACATGATTTTCAATCCATTGATGTTGACGTCTCGTGCAAGATTGGGATCTTTTTCTCCGGTTGCAGACAAAACGCCGACGAGATGATAGATGATATCTATGTCGTATTTTTGGATAAGTTCTCTCATCCTTTCTTTGTCTGTGACATTTGCGATTTCAAACGGTCATCCTGTCAATAATTCTCCTGTCGGTTTGGTTCTATTTCCTACTGCGATAACATTTTCTCCTCCGTAGATTTTTCTCAGTGCAGGGACTAATTCTGATCCGATTTGTCCTGTAGCTCCAGTTACTAAGATTCTTGCCATGATATAGTGATGAATATATAAAACTTATTCGCATTGCTGTGTACAGACTTTGAGTGTTTTGTTATTGATCAATGCGTCTGCTATCTTTTTGTTTGCACTTTTGAGGATCCTACAAAAGGTAGGTGCAGAGATTTTCATCTTTTTCGCTGCTTCGATCATAGTGATATTTCCGTAATCGTAGAGCCTTATCGCTTCAAATTCGTCGATTCATAACTCTATAATATTTGTGCTTCATGATGAAAGCGTTGGCCCAAAGAGTTGACAGATGGGGACACAACTTATTTTTCTTGTCTTTTTTGTCCTTGCCATAGTATGTGTGATGAATTGATAAAATGATGAATTGATAAAATGATAAAATGATAAAATGATGAATTGATGATGGGTGCTAATGCTTTATTATTTTAAGCAATTCTTCCTGAACCTCTTCTTTGGTCCCTCCAGCTTGGATGATCTTATCTCCGAATACAGTCCATATCGCTTGGACTCATTGATATATGACCATAAGTTTACCGTCAAGTGTAGCTATTCATTCTTCTTTTGCGATATCCAATAATGGCGTCGTCTGCGTCTTGGTGAGATTGATGTCGCTTATGATAAGTTTTGGATTATTCTCTTTTAGCTTTTCCAATATCGTTTTTGTATCAGAGATGTTTCTCTCTATTCCTCATTCTGTGGAAGTTAATCATGAATACATTGCGAAGTCTCCATCCGCTCATTTTGTGGAAAGATTGATGATGGCATCTATGTGTCTGTCTTGCAGATCAAAGATCATATGTTCATCGCCAGCGATCGCAATGTCTTGTTTTGCTTCATTCAGATTGTCTGCTATGTGTTGCGCTTTCTCTTTTGTTCTATTGAGTATGGTGATGCTACCGGCTCATCTATTGGCCAACTCCAACGCAATTCCTCTTGCTGTTCCTCCTGCTCAGAGTATGATAATGTGCTTATCCGTTATATTTTCTCCTATTTCTTTGAATTTGTTCGCTAGACTATCTGTATATCCCGAGGCATCTGAATTCGCTCAGTGGATCTCATCTCCAAAATGTGCGATGAAATTGATGGATTGCATTTCATCGGCTACAGGATTTATGAATCCGTACGGTTTTTCTTTGACGGTCTTTCGTCAGGTATCTTTGAATCCGACGCCAAGCCCTCCTCAAATATATTTGTCGCTTTTCTGGAGCATATCCAATATCTTCTCGAAATCTTGAGGATCGGCGACAACGAATGCTGTTTTGATATCCAGACCATACTTGTTTGCTATATGATTCCACATCTTAGGTGTGATCCCTGCGTAATCATGATTGATGAATGCGATAGAAAAATTCTTTGCCTGCAAAAGCTCGTCGATATTTTTTACGTTATTTTCAGGCAAGTCCGCAAATTGTATGCGTCATGAGGTAAATCGCTCTTTTATCTCATTTGCATTGTCTACGAGATTTTCGTTGTTTATGTCTTTTACCTCTATCTTGGTGATAATTTCTGGATCTTTATCGTAGATATTCTTAATGTATTTCGCTACCTCTTCCGGTGATTGCACATATGATAGACTATGTTCAAAATCATCTTTTGTAAGCTCTTTTTTCTCTAATACTTTTATGGCTTGTATTTTGACTAATTTCACGATATCGGAAAATTTTGGAGCGATATTCTCTAGATCGTTTCATGGCTTATCTATGATCCTTAGCTTTACTACTTCTCCAGGGATGAATCACTTTTTTTGTGGATACGTCCTATCATCTGGTCTGAAAATGGTCAATTGGTCTTTTGTATGAAAATCATTTTCGTCTTCTCGTCTGAGTCCGATTTCGTTTCTGTCTGTACACATGATGAAATATATAATATAAAAAAGCAAACACATTTTTTTTTGTGTTCACTTCATATTGAAATATATTTCATAATCAAGAGATTTTTTATTCTCGTCTTCCGACTATATGGAAACCGCATTTTGGGCATTTCCCGTCTTTGAAGTCGGGGTTTTTTCTGAGAGAGAATCACAATCTTTCGATGATTTTGAGTCCGCATTTTGGACAGATCGTATCTTCGTGTCCATTATTTCGGATATTGCCCATATAGATATAGTTCAACCCGACTTTTTTCCCGATATCATATCATTTTTGTAACATTTCTATCGGAGTACTGGGAACATCCAACATCTTGTAGGCAGGATAGAATGCTGAGAGATGCCATGGCATATCTGGTGATATGTTCTTGATAAACTTTGCTATTCCTTCTAGATATTCGTCTTTGTCGTTATATCCTGGAATTACTAATGTCGTGACTTCTGTCCGGATATTATGTTCCCGGCACCGTTTTACGTTATCCAATACTGGTTGTAATCTCGCGCCGCAGATATTCTTGTAAAAATCTTCGGTATATGCTTTGATATCTATATTGACGGCGTCGACGAGTTTCTCTATTTTTTTACGGCATTCTTTGGACATGAATCCATTCGTTACCCGGACATTTTTGATTCCGTTTTTTTTAGCTAACTTCATGGTATCATAGGCATATTCGAAGAAGATTGTCGGTTCGTTGTAGGTGTAGGCAATGCTTTTGATATTGTTGTCTATGCAGTAATTGACGATCTTTTCCGGTGGCCGCGATTCTCCTTCGTTGATGATCTCAGGAAATTCTTTCGCTTGAGACATCTGCCGATTCTGACAAAACTTGCAGGTGAAATTGCATCCTGCAGTACCGAATGAGAAGATATCCGTTCCCGGAAAAAAATGATAGAGCGGTTTTTTCTCCATCGGATCGATATGGACGCCCAATGCTTTCCCATAGACAAGCAACTCCATCTTTCATCATACATTTTTATGCACTCCGCAACGTCATGTATTTCCTGGCGTTATGACACAATAATGATTGCAGATTTGGCATCATATAGCTTGATTAGGCAATTCTTTGTACAAAGCTGTTTTTTTTGGCATATGCTCTATATAGTGATAAATGCGACAAAAAACAAGGATTTTTAAAAGGGAAGAGAGCATTACCAGACAACAGATATTCTAAACATATATACGAATTTCTTCGTATCATATAAAATAAAGCATCCAACCATGGAACATTTCGACTAGCAGTACGGTGCTAAGAGGCATACGTCAATATGTTGTAATCGTCGCAATGAGGCTAGCATTATCACGATGACGTTGAAACATATACACTATGCATTAGTATTCCCATGAGTAATCACTGATTGTTGAGATCGGTGATGTGTCTGTATAATGACCTTCTTCCCATAGCATATATCAGTAGAGACGAATATATGGTATTGAAAGAGGATGTCTTTGAAAGGAAGAGGTCATAAGCAGATAACAATAATCTTTATCGAAGGAGATAAGGATCGTCCATCCAGGCCGTAGCGAGGATGATTGCTGTCTGGTTTAGGGGCAACAACGTATCTGTACATATGACCATCTTCCTATAGTATATATCAGTGTGGACGAATATATGATATCGACAGAGGGTTTTTTCTTTTGACAGGAAAATTTTATCCCTTTTCAAAAAGAATAAAACTGAATTTTTCAAGAATGTATTGATTTCCTAATTACGAACTATGAAATTTTATTGTTTATATTCCCCCTTATAGTACTAATTTTTGGATGAAAACATCATGTCCAGCAACCATTTTCAATTTTTTCGCATCTTCGAATTTCATGATTTTAACTGTTTTTGCATCGTCTCCAGCTTTCGGTTTGCCTGAAACGATATCAGCGATATATGCTATCGAGATGATGTGGCAACGAGGATCTCTTTTTGGATCACTCATCACTCCTGCTAATTTCCTGATTTTCACGGTAACGCCTATCTCTTCTTTCATTTCTCTGATCAATGCGTGTTCGGTTGTCTCTCCGTAGTCTACGAATCCTCCTGGTAATGCATATCAGAGGGGTTCGTTTTTTCTTTGGATGATGACGATTTTCTTGTCTTTGGTGAAGATGATGCCATCGACTGCCAATGATGGTCAAATATGTTCTGCACGATAGTAGTTTACTAATCTTTTTGCTG
>CAZJMP010000050.1:0-7061 GCA_964547365.1 uncultured Candidatus Peribacteria bacterium
GCCGTCTAAATGCACAGGCTAAATCCACTTCTGGAGCTACATGATATTTTCAGATAAAGGATCCTGCTATCAACGATGTGAACAAATTCCTAAAAGAACAAAATATTGAAATACACTGATACTCACCCAAAACCAACCCATCACACAATATCCTGTATGGAGTAATCTATTTTATGATGACTCATGACCAGTTCAAGGAAAAATATCCGGACATCCAGGATATCGACAAATTCGTCTATGCTTCGTATAATGCATGACTTTCAAGGATGTATGCACTCATAGATGAGAGCAAATGCAAATCTCGAGATAAGTTTGTCGACTATATCACTGATCTGATGGATATCTCCAAATCACCATCCAAGAAGACATCCGCTTACGGCATAGATATCAAAAATATCTTCGATAAGGATTATTCCAATGACAAAACAGTCATTTTCGATGAGTGAGGCCCTACTCTCACCAAAAAGAAAGCACAAGAAATCATCAATTACGTAGAGAATATTGCTTCCATATCTCGCACCCTAGACAACTCAAGATCTACGCTCAGGGTATATTCCATAGTGAAAATACCTGAATGAGAAACACTTTTCAAGACTATCATGCAGATGAAAAAAGACGGCAGATTAAAGATCAAAGACGGGACGAATATGCTGCAATTCTGCAAAGATATAGCTACAGACAACAGTATGAATCCTGACAACATACCAGCATGAGCCACATTGGTCATCACTCAACAGATAATGACGGATTTTGATTATTTGGACAAGAATATTTACGAATACACAACCGTCTCCTATGATAAGGAGAATAATTATTACCTATGAAAGATAGTCGAAAAGACGCTCAGCAACACAACATTTCAAACCAACGTCATAAAAAAAATACCGAAACTCCAATCTGAGGAATATCAGGAAGATGTAGAATTCTATATCATGAACGCTATCATCGCTTTCAATACCGACAACAGAAAATGACGATCCACTACGACAAGCGAGAATGTATGGATACCGACAGATCCTAAATATTATATCCATCATATGGAAGCAAAAGACAAAGAAGTGGATGCTATATCCAATATTGATCAAAAGATAACTATTGCTTCCACCTACATCGATCCATCCATAGATAAGATATGAGAGACTGTTATCAATGAGGGTATCTTCACAAAAGAGGCTGCTTTGAAGTTCGAGAAGGATTTTAAGAAAATCACCTGAAGCAAACAGACACTCAACAAGGATAAACTCAGCAATCCGCAATTTATTATTCTCCACAGTACCGCCTCATGAGAAAATACCTATACAAACGCGGAAAGCATCAAAGGAATAAAAGCACATTTCTTTATATCCAGAAATGGGACTATCTATATGCTCACGGATAGCAAAGGTGGCATTAGACAGATAAATCACGCCGGTTTCTGACTCAAGGGGCAAGGCGCCATCCGATGAGGCGATTCCAGGATCACCTACAAATCCATAGGCATAGAGGTCGATAGTAAGCCATGAGAAAAACGGAACCAAAGCCAATATGATGCTGTCAAAAAACTTATAAACTATCTATGAGCGAAATACAGCATCAAGAAAAAAAACGTATTAACGCATTCCCAGGTAGCGTTCTCCGAAAATGGAAGATGAAGAAAACAGGATCCATATTATGTAAATCGGAGCAAATTATGACTTCCGGACAATTACGATGAGATAGACAAAGACGTTGCCAGAGGTAAATCCCCTAACACTACGCAGTTCATCGAAGAACTAAGAAAGAGATGATTGACCAAGCAAGAAATAAAGCATTTCCTCTCTTGAATAGATGCATGAATATCTATCGCAAAGACCAAGAATGTGAAGAGAATGAGCTCATGAGACACATGAGCCCGAAAAACAGCGGAAGATATATTATAAAAAAATCTGATATGTGTTTACATATTCCTTATCCCTACGACAAACTCCCCTTTCACCGGGAGTTTTTTTGTCGAAATCATTTCGATCGCTTCGTCCAAAGTGCCCGTGAAATATTGCTCAAACATTTTACTGAGTTCTCTTGCGATAGAGATTTTACCGCTAAATCACGCCTGTTTCAATTCTTCCAAAAACCTTTCTATCCTATGAACAGATTCATAGACGAAGACGGGTATTTCTGATTGCAAAATTTCTTTGATCTTGGTTTGCCTTCATTTTTTGGTAGGCAGAAATCATAAGTATATAAATTCTGACGTATCGAAGCCTGCGCCTACGACCGCTGGAACAAGCGCTGTCGCACCAGGCAAAATAGTGTAGAGAATCTGATTCTCATTACATAATTGAATCAAGATTTTTCCCGGATCGGACAATCCTGGCGTCCCTGCTTCAGAAACAACGCCGACATCATGTTCACGGATGATATTCATATAATGCGTCAATTTCCCTCTATCGGTGAAACTGGTCAGAGACAAAAAATCTTTCTCCTTGTACTCGATACCGTACATGCCGAGCAATTTTTTCGTCGTCCTCGTATCTTCGGAAACAATATATTTCAGTTCCTTAAAAAGTCTCAAAGCGCGAAGCGTGATATCTTCCTTGTTTCCTATAGGGGTTGGAATGAAATAGAGCATGATGAAAAATTGAAAAACTGAAAGATGGTGAGATTGAAATATGGAAGTTTTTTATTATATTGGCTACGGTAGAGAGCCACTACGATATATTATCAACAGTGGTGAGGCCCTTCAAGATTCCGTTTAACCCACGGAACTCCCGTCAGCTTTTTAGCTTGGACGGGGTTTTTTTATTCTGAGATTAAGATTACTCATTTTTTTATCACAATCAAACCTTCTTTCTGAAGACCTTTGACGATATCTTTCACTTCTTTGTGTGGGAATTCTTCTTGAATATCTTGCATACTCAAGGATCATTTTTTTACTAATTGCTTCATCGTCCATCCACGGACTTGTCTATCTGAACCTTCGAATTTAGATTGTTTGGATATTGGCTTTATCTTCGTTTTTCTCGCTGTCAACAACAATGCTCATTGATCCATGAGCGCGTTATGTCGATCACGAGATTTTCATGGCGGAATTATTTTAGTAGCGAAATCCTCTAGTTCTTTTGCGGTAATAGTTTCAGGAAGCTTGAAGAGAAAAATCAGTACTCTCCTGATATTCGTATCAATCACCGGTACCGGTAAATTCCATGCAAAGGACATAATAGCCGCTGAAGTATAGGGACCTATTCATGGTAATTTTTGTAGTTCAGCTCTTAGCTCAGTAAGATCAATCCTTGAATTTAAAATTTGAAATTTCCCTCATTCAAGGACAAGTGAATTTTGAATTTGAAAACCCTTTTTAGTTACAATCGTTTTTGCGCATTGTTGAAGTCTCAAAGCTCTTGAGTTGAATCATAAGCCCGATCGATGTTTGAGTAAATCCGTTTTCGAAGCATTCGCAAGTGATTGATAATCAGGAAAATCTTTTATTCGTTGGTGAAAGTATGGCACTACTCTATCCACTTGCGTCTGTTGCAACATCACTTCAGAGATGTGTATTGCATAAGGATCAGTCGTTTGTCTTCGAGGAAGTTTGCGGCCATTTTTTGCATACCAGGAAAGGATATTTTGTTGAATCTGTTTGATATTCATACATATTATATCTGATAAATATTTTTTATTTTATTTTAACAAACCCCGATTCCCCTCTTGTTTTTTTAGTTTTTCCTCACCCCCTTTCTCCCCCTCTCCTTCAGAGAGGGGGATGGTCACTACTCCCTCTCTGAAGGAGAGGGTTGGGGTGAGGAAGTTCGCTATATTATATCGTAAACAAAAGTAGAATAGCAATAACAATCCACGCTCCTGCTATCAACCAAAACCTCGTCAGGAATTTACCTTTTATAGTTTTATGGCGGAATGCTTGCATACCGAGAATCGCGCCTATCCACCCTCAAAGCGCAGTAAAGATAAGAAGATTTTTTTCTGAAATTCTTCGTTTCTGTGCGGTTGCTTTGTATTTATCAATCCCTCGAACGATGAAAGTAAAGAGGTTGATGAGCAAGAAATATCGTAGAATAAGTGATGTTCGTGTCATTTTCATCAATTCAGAATGTAAAACCATGCCAAAGACAGGCAAGTGTATAATTCAGAATGTAGTATTCTTATAAAGATTTTCAATGTATTTTGATGTATAAAAAAATTTTGACAAAAAATCTGTTTTGGGATATACTTATGAACAATAAATCTTCTGAGCAATAAGCCTTTATTTTTTTTTGTCCACATGAAGCCACTAAAAAAGCATTTAAGGACGATTTCTTCTCATGTAAAAAAGCATCATAAGAAATATCTTCGATGAATCTGATCATGAATAGTGGTTATATCTATACTGGGGATAACAGGCATACTCTCTTTTGTCAGCCATACATTTGCCGCATCAGGAAATTGAGCATTTGCTAGGAGCGATTACTATTATCCTGATATAAATACGACACTTACCACTGATACCAGCGATGGTGTCCTTGCTAATGATTACAGTGTCCCTTCATGAACGCTTTATGCATATGTAGATACATCAGTACAACATGGATCACTGACCCTATCTACGGATTGATCATTTACGTATATTCCAGAAACGAACTACAATGGAATGGATTATTTCTGGTATCATGCGTGAAATGAAAACTACAATAGCAGAACAACACAGGTAAACATCCAAGTCGGTCCGCCAGAGACAGCACCAGTAGCAGGAGATGATGGTTATTCTACTGATATGAATACTAGCCTTATCGTATCAGATCCTAATATAATGCTTAATGACTCTGATGCCGAATCAGATCCTATGACAGCGATACTCAATACTGAACCATTTAACGGAGAAGTGACCTTACATAGTGACTGAACATTTACCTATACACCAGATACCTATTTCGAATGAAGTGATTTTTTCACCTATTATCTCAGTGATGGAAAACAGACAGGAAATGTGGCTACTGTACGAATTGGGGTTAATGGTATTGATGATACTGATGACCCGAATACGATAACTATCCCTGACAGTGATAATCCAAGCACCGTAGAAACAGAATTTCTGTCTAAAAGCTATAGCAAAGGCAATTGATCACTCCAGTCACTAAGTGACATCAATACTCTCGTAGGAAACAAAAGAATAAATTTTAGTATAAGCAATGGACAGATTTTAGTCCCTTTGGATATGCAATCCGTTTCATCAACTGATAAGGTAGAAGCCATCATCCCTGCTGGCACTATAGCTACTAAAGCTGGATTTGGCGTAAATTTTTCATGAACGATGAATCCACCACGTATGGAAAGGACAAGATTAGCTACAGAAAAATGATGACTTGCTGGTAATGTAGTATCTGTAGTAAGCTTTGGAAATGACAATGAATGATCAATCGCCTTCAAAGATTCGTGAGATAACAATGTGGATGTCACTATCAAAATTCCTGCTCCATGATTGCATGCATGAGATCTCGTACATCTTTTTTATTCAAATGATTTTGGATATAACTGGTATGAACACTCGCAAAATCCATATGCCAATGTCGTCAGTATATGATGAGAACCATACGTAGTGACAACTACAACGCACTTTACCTACTTTGCGATAGTCTGATCGACATGATCTTTTGTCATAAACAATGACGATCCAAGCACTACTACAAGTGATGTAACCCTTAGCATAGATCTTCCCGTAGCTGCAAACATGAGATTTTCCAATGATAACTCAACACGAAGCAATCGGGAACGATATGATACAAGCAAGGTTTGGACACTCTCTGCGGGAAATGGGAACAAAATAGTCTATGCACAATTTGATATCGATGGTGATGAGATAAGTGATTTAGGAACAAATGATGAGATCATATATAATAGCGCTACAACCTGTCCCGTATGATCATATTGTGGAGATTTGACGTTGGAAATACTTTCTGGTCAATCTTATTGTGAATACGGCAACAGTCTAAGCTTCTGACAAATCAATCACTCATATGCAGCAAGAAGCCTTAGTACTGGTTTCCTTACTACTGGTGGCAATACTGCTTGGTTTTGTCAGGACAATCAAGGCCTTGATTCACGAATACTTAGCATACAGGCCTCTGATGTCCATAATATCACAACCAGCAATCCTGTGCACACCATTCCTGCTACTGAGGTATTAATAAAAAACCCTGCTGCATATATTTCTCAAGGTATCTGTACCTATTGATCTTGAGATTCTCTTGATGATCGGATAGATATTGCATGACCAAGAGCTATCTTTAGTAAAGATGGTGCTTTCGGTGAATGATGTACTATTATGACAGACAATGTAGAGCTCAAAATAAACCTTACCTGATCTCAGGCGCTTGGTATGTACTCTTGAACAATTACCATCAATCTTCCTAACTTCTAATATATACTTATAATAAAAAACTCCGCTTTCACGGAGTTTTTTTATATTTTTTTTGTTTTTTTGATTATTTTTTCTTAGCTGATTTGTGCTTTGTTATATTCAAGATAGCCACTATAAGCCATATACTAAAAATCGCAACAAGTATTTTGGCAATCATGGCTTTGTTATTTACCAAGAGTTCTTTTCCATCATCTCGTCGTCAGAAATTGTAGGCAGATCATGTAACGATCACTTCTATAGGTGAAACTTTACGGACCATTATTGCAAATACATCCCCATCGTTATAGTTGAATCAGCCATCTATCATATACGAAAGACATCCATAAGCATTTCCTGTCTGTGTTTTTGGAATCTTTAGAGCAAATTTACGATATATTTGAGATTGTCCTTTGACAAAAATCTTCGTATCAGCTTCATATTTTCTTATATATTGAGAAAACTCATTATCCGTCACGTTTGCATCACATGTATATTCTCCATATTGATTTTTGTGTGCTTCCGTGAATCAAACATAAAAATTCATATCCTTTGCTATGTTATTAAACAGTACAAAGCATATCTTCTTTGTTTGCCCAGGACGTAGAGAGATTACGGAATTGGGAGTTAATTTGTCTTCTACCAATCAATCATTACAAAAACGAAGTTTTGTACCCTCTATATCGTTTATCATGTTCTCTTTTATATTCAGATCAGT